>NZ_DBMAFI010000009.1:0-98877 GCF_057864385.1 Bilophila sp.
TTGTACAGCCCGGCGCGTCTGCCTTCCTTCACCAGAAAAAAGCCTTCCGGCATGGGGCAGTCGTCATCCCGCTTTCGCGCTTCTTCCACAACGGCCCGGACAGCCTCAAGAGAACGCAGCCGGTGCAGGTCGTTGAAGTCCGTCGCCTTGCCTTCATGAACCGGGCAGACGGCCAGCTTGCCGCCCACGGCCTGAGCCGCCAGAGAGGCCATCTTCTTGCCGGGATTCCCTTGTGTCTCCGTGTCGTTATCGGCACAGAGGATGATTTCACGCTTTGCATACCTCTCTCTGGCCATGACGGCCACGGCTTTCAGATTCCCGGCGTTGAAGGCCACAAGACATGCATAACCGGTCGCCAGATGAAGACTGATCGCTGTAGCATACCCCTCGGCAATCAGCAGGGGACCGTCTTTCTTCCTGTCTTCGGTGGAAAAGGAAAAGAAGCCTCCCGCCGTGCGTCCTCCCTTGAGAAAGAACTTGTCCGTACCCTCGGCAGTTTGTTCCGGCAGGATGAATTGCAGACTTTGTATCCTGCCGGACTGGTTCAGAACAGGGATAATCAGACGCCCGTCTTTTGTCCGGCGCAATCCGATGGCCGGGACTCCCTTCCGTTGCAGGTAGGGATGGTCGTCCCCGGCGTTTCGGGAACAGTTCCAGATGCTCGCGGCCAGTTTGGCGGCGGCCTGCCAGCGGCGGTTCTGCTCGGTTTCCTTGTGCGCTTTGATGGCCCGGATGCGTTCACGCAGGGCATCCCGTTCGGCGGCGGTCAGTTCTTTTTCTGGCTTGTATGTCCATGTACCTTCATCGCCGGTGCGCCAGTTTTTCCACCAGATGGAGGCCGGAGTATCCAGAAACGCCTTGTACGCGCCGTCCTTGCGATGGGGCCGGTCCGCTGTGCCACAGCGGTGCAGGAGGCCGTCGGCCTGCACGACCTCGATCTCCAGCCCCGCTGCACGCAGACACTCGGCAAAACTGTGCAGAATGTCGGCGCTCATTATCGCTTCCTCAATTGAGGGGCGGAATCTCTGGTATGGACGCAGCGTGACGCAAACCAGTCTTCAAGGTCTTCTATGTCGTACATGACACGGCTGCCGAGCTTGGCGTAGCGCGGGCCAACTTTTTTACAGCGCCAGCGGGCCAGTGTGCATGTCTTCACGCCGTACATGTCGGCAACTTCTTGTGGTGATAATTTTTTGGTCGCCATCAGCATCTCCCTGTATTCAGGCTGAAGTGTGTGAATCCATCCAGAAGCATCTGGAGAGAACACACCCTATGCCCAGAGGAAAACGCTGAACAGACGGGGTGTTAGCAAAGGCGAAACAAAACCTCCCTTTCTTAGGCCTAAGAAAGGGAGGTTGATAATTTTTATGTTATTTTACTATGTTATAACGGGGACAAGTTGAGGGTTGCGAACCTGAGCAGGTCAGGTTTCTTGCCTTTCAGGGATTTTGAATAGGCGCTCCGCCGTGGTTGATATACTCTTTCGGCATTGCCCTGCGAAAAATTTCTATGTAATTGCCCGGAGCGTTTTCAACCCCCAACGTCTTGCCAATTTCCTTGTATTGGCGCGTGATTTCGTGTTTGGCGAGTGGGTGGGTGAATTCTCTGGTAACCTTATTTGCTAATGTGACAAGAATGTGTATATGTGCTTCCATTTGTTCAATTTCGTTTTTTAATTTGCCTTCTCGTCCCGCTGTGCTGGTATATTTCTCCGTCATTTCCTTGTATTTCTTTTTCAGCTCTTCAATCTCCCTGTTGAGTTTTGCGGCATCACAGCTTGGAGCTACACTGCTTTCGCCACACCAGCGCGTCTGATTTTCCTCCACAATCGCGGAAAGTTGTGTGGCATCGCAACAATATTCGGGCGAGCCGAGAGCAAAAAACTTATTGAACCCAAAGAGCATGGGAGAAAGAAAGTTGGAAACTTCGCGGCAATCCACGCCGAGCTTTCCTCCCGCCGGGATTGCTTCATGACTTTTGAACACCCGGATACGATAATGGCGAAGCGCTTCCAACTGTTCATGGTTCGTGGAAGCATGCAGCATGAGCATGGCTTCACTCAGACGGATTGCGTGATCAACGTGATGTTTGCGCCATGTTCCCACATAAAGCGCACAAAAGGCGCAGATGCTCCAAACAGCGGCCCCGCCGATCACGACGCACCAGAGCAGTATCAGCGCTACTCCTGCAAGTGAAACTCCTTGCGTAAGTTTAATAACGGTAAACATGGTCGTCAGCCATGCCACGAGAAAGGCAAGGCCACAGCTCAGAACAGCAATCAGCAGAAATTTGATAATCGAACCGTTGGGAACAAACTTCATGGGAGAATCTCCCATTGTCCGCCCTTGCTGGGACCGATGCGGCGCAAGATGCCCTTTTCCTTGAGCATGGTTGTTCTGTAAAGAATCGTGCGTCGGCTCACGTTTAGAACAGTAGCGAGTTCGGTTGTGGTTATGCGCGGATTGGCGGAGATACGCTCAAGGAGCGCAAAAAGTTCTGGTGCAATTCCCGGTGCAATATCGCGCAGAGTTGCATCAGAAAGCCCTTGTTTCTGGTGCAAATTTTGTGTTTTTGATGCAAGTTCTGGTGCAAGTACCCCAGTGTTTTCCGCAGGTCGGTGGGTTCTGCGTACAATGGCCTTGAACAGCGAACTCTCCCGATCGTCTTCAAAATCAATATCTGGCCATGCCTTAAGAGCGCGCAGAATGCCGGAGCCGATGCCGTGGTAGGGCAAAAGCCCCTTGGCGGCGTAAGAAATCAGGATAGGGTTGCGGATATTGGAATTGCCGGCTTTGATATTGGCTATGGTCAGATTGTTCGGCAACGTGCCGGGGCTGATGATTTCCACGCGGTCATCAAAAATGAAAATGCGGATGGGCGCGCTGACAAGATAATCCCTGTGTACAAGGGCGTTGACCAGCAGTTCCTCAAAAACCTGTTCCGGTATTTCCGGCGTGCCCGGTGAGTTGACGCCATTCTTGCCCTGTACCTTGTGCAGGTTGCGCATGACAAAAGCCAGGGCATCCTTGAAAAGTCTGCTCAACGGGCCTTCAAAATCTTCGGTGTCATCGTAGCTGTCGGCATGAACGGCAATTCCCGGAAAGCGGACGCCTTTTGCCACGAACTGCGGAAAAATCAGCTCCGGCTGTTCGGCAAAAAGCAGCACTCCGGCCAGATTGAGATTTCCATCGCCAGCGGCGAGGTTCAGATTTTGCAGCAGGCGCAGTTGTTCTGCGTGGATATCCGGGAAGTCACTGTCATACCGCTTTTTCAAAAAATCCCGGAACAGCAGCTTGTCCAGTTTGTTAATGCCCGCCTTTGTGGGCAATTCATCGGCATGGAATTGGCTGGTATACTGAAAAAGACGGCGCAGTTCCTCTTTTGAATTGATACGTCGCTTGTCCGCCCCGGCTTTCAGCCAGATAACGCCTTTCCTGTCAAAGTAGGGTTTGTCCATTCCTGCAGGAACGGTCAGGGCGATAACCACATTTCCATTTTCAAGAAGAATGTTCTGCGTCTGCACCACAAGCGGGCTGCGGACATGCTGGCTGGCGGCGTTGCCGATCAACTGGTTCGCATCATGCAATTCTCGGGATGTTATACCGGACAGTGTTCCATCATCCTGCACGCCGATAAATATGACGCCGCCGTTGGCATTGGCGAAGGCGGCCATTTCCGCAGCCAGAGAATCCGCATTGTCGATTCGGGACTTGAACTGGCGTGTGCTGTCCTCGCCTGCGGCGGCCTGTTCCCTGAGCGTTTGAAGTGTGAATGCCATGCCTGCTCCTTACAATACTATCTTTTTCCTCACCATGTGTACACGATAATCGGAACAGCCGCAAAAGCTACCGTTGGCCGGAGAGAATGTCCGCCGCCGCGTTGCTGGCAGCGGCCAAGGTCTCCGGCAGGAATTGGGCATACTTCTTTTTGGTGAAATCCACATTTTTGTGTGTCAGCATTTCCGAGATCATGTCCATGCTGAATTTGCCGCTGTTGGCGAGGCTTACGGCAAAGTGATGCCGCAGCCCGTGGAAGGGCCGGAACTTGGGCGGCAGGCCCGCCGCCTTGCGGAAGCGGTCAACCGCTGTGCAGTCTTTGCGCATCTCGCCGTTTTTGCCGGGGAAAACATAGGGGCTGCCGGGAAAATGTTCGTCACGCCATGCCATTTGTTCTTGTAACAGTTCTTCCACTAGGGAACTCATGCCGATGGAGAGGGTTTTTCTGCCCTTGGGATCGCGCAAACGAATGAGCTTGAGGTCAAAGGCCACGTCCTCATCTTGCAGTTTGAACATCTCCCCGCGCCGCATACCGGTAAAAAAGGCCAGCAGGAGCATATTGCCCACATCGCGGGCTGGCCATGTGCGGGCGCAATCCAGAAAGCGGCGAGTTTCTTCCGGCGTCAGATGCTCAATAACCTCATTGTCCTTAACGGGCATTTCGATCTGAAAGGCAAGATTGGGGCAGCGGTTGGTCTTGACGCCAAAATTGATGATGCGCCGCAGAAGCTCAAGAGTATTCCAGAGAGTGGCCGGTTTGCGTTCGCTCAGGGATTTGCGCAGCTCCTCCACCATCTGGGGCGTGATTTCCGAGACGCTTCGTTTGCCGAACAGCGGTTTGAGGTGTTTGAGGTAACGGTTGCGATCCGTGGTCAACCCTTTGAGGGTCGGCCCCTTGATGTCAAAATATGCATCCGCAATTTCGGCAAAGGGCTTGTCTTTCTCCGCCTGTTCGCGGCGGAGTTCTTTGGCGGTTTTGACTTCTTCGCCATGTCTGATGGCCTTTATCCGATCAGCGCGAATTTCCGCCGCCACGTCCGGCCCGTATCCTTCGGAAATTTTGCCTACCTTTTCCCAGATGAGGCGGCGGCCGGATTTAAACGTGATGTAGAAACACAGGTCAGGCGCGCCATTATACATTTCTGACGTTTCGTACACATAAACGCCAGCCCATTTTTTTGGGTGGTATCGCCGTTTTTGGGTAGCCATGAACTGCCTTGGGTTGTGGTTCATACGCGGGAGCAGGTTTTAACCGGCAAAATTTTTCTAACCTATTTCTAACCACACCGTCAATTTCTAACCATTCAAGTCAATGCGCGGCAAAGTCTTATTTTTGATAACTTATTGAGAATAAAAATAAATCAAAGTCTATCCAGCTGTGTCTAACTCTTTCAAGTTCTGTCAAAAAGGGCTCATAACCCGAAGGTCGTAGGTTCAAATCCTGCCCCCGCAACCAGAAATTTAGGCCCTTATGGAATTTCCATAAGGGCTTTTTTGTATGGAGAAAACCCGCCGCTAGGCGGGGGGGGCTTTTTTTAGGCTGTGTTATAGAAATTGGTTGATGCTTTTTTCTTTAAAGTTCCAAAGGATTAACCGATAAAATGCCTTAGCCGTGGATCCCGCCAAGGGGAAAACCGGAGAAAAAGGCTGTGTTTTGACCGCATTGTGGAGATGAAACAACCACATGCTATAACAGAGCCTTTTTTATTGGCTCTATTAGGATGTGGTTGTTTTGTATCTGTAACATTGTGAAAATACGTCATTTTTATTCGCTTTCCGTTGGCTGAATCCATAGTTAAGGCACTTTGTTGGTTATTCCTTTGGAACTTTAAAGAAAAAAGCAACAGCCATTTTCTATGACACAGCCTTTTTATTTATGGCCGTATCATAAAGAAAAGATTGATATTTTATTTTTTTGAGCCCAAAGGAAAATAACCAATAGAATGCCTTAGTCATGGATTCCGTGAGTGAAAAAACTGAATAAAGTCATATAATAACTATATTAATGAGATAAAACAACCATATCCTGTGACAAAGCCTTGTTTATTCATACGGGTTCGTTTTTGATGTACCGCTGAGACCGAATGGGATAAGGCGGGCAATTGGGTACGGCAGGGCTTTCGGCACGCGGTTTGAATCCTTTTGTGTGGGTATGCTGGTTGAATGCTTGGGAGCACGGCAGTATTCAGCATAGAAAATGGCCTTTGGCGTTCCATCTATAACAAAAGTAACGTCTAATCGGGCACAGGATGACAGGATCAATGAAACGGGCGGTTCCGTATTGAGGCCGTCCGTTTATTTGATCTGTTCGCAGCTTTTCATTCCATGACTTGGACGCCCCTGTCCGGGGATAGCGTGGGGTTATAAAGTTAAAGGGGATTCCTCCGGAACTGCACGCGGACAGCCGCACAGCGCGTCGATTTTCAATGGATTGCCGCGTGATATGCCTGTTGGATATGAATTCACGCAACATCTGAAAATCATAGTTATATTTTTGTGGAAACCTTAGCGTCGGAGGAAAAGGAGGGCGTTCTTATGCCTGATGAAAAAGATATCAGCAGACGCAGGTTTTTGCAGTACACCGGCCTCGTTACAGGCGCTGCGGCGGCACTGGGGCTTTCGACCGTTTCCGTAGCGGCGGAGCAGGGCGGAAGCTCCCATTCGGGGCATGCCGCGGCTGCGTCCAATCCGCTGAACCGTGCCCGGATGTTCTTCACTAACGAGCTGGACTTTTCCACCCTGTCGGATGCCGCCGAACGGATTTTTCCCAAAGACGAGCTTGGCCCCGGGGCCAAAGAGCTGGCCGTCCCCTATTTTATCGACAACCAGCTTGCGGGCGCCTACGGCTACAACGCGAGGGAATACATCGCCGGGCCGCACTTCAAGGGGGCCCCTACCCAAGGCTATCAGACGCCGCTTGTGCGCCGTGATCTCTTCAGGCAGGGCATCTTGGCGCTGAACAACGCCGCACGGGAGCGCTTCAAAAAGGATTTCCCCCAATTGAGCGGGGCGGAGCAGGATCAGATCCTTACGGACTGCGAGGCAGGGAAGCTTCCCACACAGGGGTTCACCTCCGACTACTTCTTCTCCCTATTGAAAGGTGCCGTCCTAGCGGGTGCGTATGCCGACCCGCTGTACAACGGCAACAACAATATGGATGGCTGGCGCATGAAGGAGTACCCAGGGGCTCAGATGGCCTATACGTACCTTATGACCAGCGAAACCTTTGAGAAGGTGCCCCCCGTGTCCCTGTCCAGCATGGAGTGATTAAGGAGAACGACATGGCCAAAGAATTGAAAAAGGTGGATGTGGTTGCTGTGGGAGTAGGCTTCGCTGGGGGCATCACCCTTGCCGAGTGCGCCAAAGCCGGGCTTTCCGTTGTGGGGCTTGAGCGCGGCGACCGCAGGGGCGTGGAGGACTTTCAGGATATCCACGATGAATGGCGTTATGCCGTCAACTACGGGCTCATGCAGGATCTGTCCAAAGAGACGATTACGTTCCGCAATACGGAAGAAATGCGGGCCTTGCCCATGCGCAGGCTCGGTTCTTTCCTGCTCGGCGACGGCCTTGGCGGTGCGGGCGTGCACTGGAACGGCATGAATTTCCGTTTTTCGCCCTATGACTTCCAGATAAAGACCATGACGGATGAGCGGTACGGCAAAAACAAGCTGGGCAAGGAGTATATCCTGCAAAATTACCCCCTCACCTACGACGAGATGGAGCCGTATTACACGGCGTTCGAGATGGCTCTCGGCGTTGCCGGAGAGCCGGGGTATTTCGGCGGCAGGCGCTCCAAGCCGTATGCCATGCCCCCTCTGGTGAAAACGCCCGTTTTGTCCAAGTTCGAGGCGGCGGCGAAGCAGGTGGGCTGCCATCCGTATATGATCCCGGCCGCCATCGCTTCCGAACCCTATACCACGCCGGACGGCATCACGCACAACCCGTGCATGTACTGCGGGTTCTGCGAGCGCTTCGGCTGCGAGTATGACGCCAAGGCGGAACCCAACAATACGTTCATCCCCGTGGCCGAAAAAACGGGCAACTGCGAAATCCGCTGCAATGCCAATGTGGTGGAAATTTTGAAGAAGGGAAACAAGGTCACCGGCGTCCGCTATATCGACACGCTGACGCTGGAGGAGTTCATCCAGCCCGCCGACGTGGTGGTGCTGTCAAGCTTTGTGATGAACAACGCCAAACTGCTCATGGTTTCCAAGATCGGCAAGCAGTACGATCCGAAAACGGGTCAGGGCACGTTGGGCAGGGGCTATTGCTATCAGATTACGCCCGGCGCGACGCTCTTTTTTGAAGAACCCATGAACCTCTTCGCCGGGGCTGGCGCGCTCGGCATATGCTATGACGACTTCAACGCCGACAACTTCGATCACTCCGATCTCAAGTTCATCCACGGCGGCGTCATTTCGCTGACGCAGACCGGCAAACGCCCTATTGAGAGCAACGCTGCCCTTCCGGGCACGCGCACATGGGGTTCCGAGTTCAAAAAGTCCGCCGCGTACAACTTCAACCGTTCCCTGGGCATCGGGGCACAGGGCGCGTCCATCGCCTGCAAGGGCAACTATCTTTCTCTGGATAAGACCTACAAGGATGCCTACGGGCTGCCCCTTTTGCGGATGACCTACAATTTCACCGATCAGGATCGCGCCCTTTTCGATTTCATCTCTAAGAAAATCGAAGAAGTGGCCAGAGCGATGAACCCGAAGGCGGTCGTGTCCAAACCAACCCCCAAGGATTACAATATCGTACCGTACCAGACCACACACAACACGGGCGGAACCGTCATGGGCAAGAGCCCGGAAGACAGCGTGGTGAACGCCTACCTGCAGCACTGGGACGCCGAGAACCTGTTTGTGGTGGGTGCGGGTAATTTCCCGCATAACGGCGGCTGTAATCCCACAGGCACGGTGGGCGCCCTGGGATACCGCTGCGCCGAGGGCATCCTGAAGTATTCCAAGAAGGGCGGAAGCCTCGTCTAGCGGGAAAGGGAGCCCTTTAAAAAGAAGGCCCGTCATAGCATGTGGCTGTTTCATCTCCAGAGCGCGGTAAACATGCGGCCTTTTTCTCCAGTTTTCCCCTTGGCGGGCTTCGTGGTTGAGGCATTTTGTCGGCTATTCCCTTGGAACTTCAAGGAAAAAGGCATCAACCATTTTCTATGGCACAGCCAAAAAGAAGGGGGCCTTTCGGCATAGGAAAAGGGCGGAACAGGTTCCGCCCTTCCTGCTACTGTAACGGTTCGCCCTCGTCGCGGGTGAACATGCGCCACATGACGCCCGTATCGGTACGTTCGGGGACGACGCGGAGGATCGGGATGTCCTTCCAGACGTACACCATGGAGTCGTCGGGGTAGACCTCGCACTGCATGTTTTGCATGATGAGGTGAGGGGCGAGGGTTGCCGGGTCTTCCCCAAGCTCAAGAAGCTGTTCGCGGAGAAGCTCTTCCACGCGGGCGGCGACGCCCTTGTCGGTAGGGTAATGGGCTGACATTATAGGTATTCCTGTTGGGGATGGATGATCCCCGCATGTGCTGTGGGCGGAGATCCGAAATTTTTCTGATGCCAAATATAAAAGGATTGAATGGGTTAGGCAAGTGCGGGCTCTGGAAAAAAAGATTTTTGAAAGAAAGCCAAAAAAACGCTTGACGGAAAGGGGGAACATGCGTAGAAGCAGTTCTCGCATCACGTTGAAGGCGCGTAGCTCAGGTGGCAGAGCACTTCCTTGACACGGAAGGGGTCAGCAGTTCAAGTCTGCTCGTGCCTACCATAAGACTCCGAACAGGGAGGGAGGTTCACCTCCTTCCCTGTTTTTTTCTCGTTGTTATTGTTTTCGGATGAGCTCCGAAGCCAACAAAAAGGTGCTGTCATGCAAGTCTCGGTAGAAGGAAAAATGGTTGAGGTCTCCGACGGGGCGTCCTGTGCGGATGCTCTGAAAGAGGGGTTGAGCGGAAAACGCTTCAAGGCCGCGATTGCCTGCAAGGCCGGCGATACGCTTCTGGATCTGACTGCGCCTGTCCCCACTGCTGCTGAGACTCTCACCCTGACTCCCGTTACCGCCGATACCCCGGAAGGCTTGAGCCTCATCCGCCATTCCGCCGCGCACGTCATGGCTGCGGCCGTCAAAAAGCTGTTCCCCGCCGCCAAGGTGACCATCGGGCCTTCCATCGAAAACGGCTTTTACTACGATTTCGATGTGGAGACCCCGTTTTCACCCGATCAGTTTGAAGCCATCGAAGCGGAAATGCAGCGCATCATTGATGCCGCGGTTCCGTTCGAGCGCATGGATATTTCCAAGGCCGACGCCGTCAAACTGTTCAGCGATATGGGCGAGCCCTACAAAGTTGAGCTGATCGAGGGGCTTGAGGACGGAAGCATTACCCTCTACAGGAACGGCGATTTCGTTGACCTGTGCCGTGGGCCGCACATCCCGAATGCCGGGTTCGTGAAGGCGTTCAAGCTGTTGTCCGTTGCCGGGGCATACTGGCGCGGCGACGAAAAGAACCGTATGCTTTCCCGCATCTACGCAACGGCCTTTGCCGACGCCAAGGATCTCAAGGAATACCTGAACCGCATCGAGGAAGCCAAGCGCCGCGACCACCGCAAGCTCGGCAAGGAGCTCGATCTGTTCGCGTTCCATGAGGATGTGGCCGCCGGTATGGTCTTCTGGCTGCCCAAGGGGATGCTGCTCCGCACGATCCTTGAAGATTTCCTGCGCCGCGAACATATCAAGCGCGGCTATCAGCTTGTGCAGGGCCCGCAGATTCTGCGCCGTGAGCTGTGGGAACAGTCCGGCCATTACGCCAACTACCGTGAAAATATGTATTTCACGGAGATTGAAGGCGATATGTACGGCATCAAGCCCATGAACTGCGTTTCGCACATGCTCATTTACAATGCGCATCTGCGCAGTTATCGTGAACTGCCGCAAAGGTATTTCGAGCTCGGCGTCGTGCACCGCCACGAAAAGTCCGGCGTGCTGCACGGCCTGCTGCGCGTGCGCCAGTTCACGCAGGACGACGCGCATATCATCTGCACGCCTGAGCAGCTGGAAGATGAAATCATCGGCGTCATCGCGCTGGTTCGCGACCTGATGGCGTTGTTCGGCTTCCAGTACCGCGTGGTCATTTCCACTAAGCCCGCGAAGGCCATCGGTTCCGACGAGGCTTGGGAACTTGCCACCAACGCCTTAATCAAGGCTGTGGAACGTGCGAACCTGTCCTACACCATCAACGCCGGGGACGGTGCCTTCTACGGCCCGAAGATCGACGTGAAGGTGACGGACGCCATCGGCCGCGAATGGCAGCTCTCCACCATCCAGTGCGACTTTACGTTGCCGGAACGCTTCGAGCTGGAATATGTGGGGCAGGATGGCGAGCGGCATCGCCCGGTTATGGTGCATCGCGCCATTCTGGGGTCGCTGGAACGTTTTATCGGGGTGCTTACCGAGCATTACGCCGGGGCATTCCCCACTTGGCTCGCTCCCGTGCAGGCCAAGATATTGACAGTTACCGACGCACAGAACGCCTTTGCGGAAGAAGCCTGTGAGGCTTTGATGAAGCAGGGCATCCGTGCGGAAGTTGATACGCGCAACGAAAAACTGGGCTTCAAAGTTCGTGAGGCCCAGCTTGCCAAGGTTCCGTATATCCTCGTCGTCGGCGACAAGGAAGTGGAAGCCCGCAGCGTCAACGTCCGTCTGCGCACCGGAGAAAATCTGGGCGTGAAGTCGTTGGACGAAGTGGCGGCCTTGGTGCAGGAAGACTGCGCGGAACCGTTCAAACGTGGAGGGATGAGCTATCGCTTCTCTTAATGCAAAGCCTCGTCGGGATGTACCCCAAGACGGCGTGCGCCGGAACGAACAGATTCGTGCCCGTGAACTGCGGGTAATCGGCCCCGAAGGGGAACAGCTTGGTATTCTGGGCCGTAATGAAGCCATTGCCATGGCCAAGGAACACGGTCTTGATCTGGTGGAAGTCGCCGCTACGGCCGACCCGCCGGTCTGTCGTGTGATGGACTACGGCAAGTTCAAGTACGAGACGCAGAAAAAGAAGCAAGAGGCCAAGAAACGCCAGACCGTGGTGCAGATCAAGGAAATCAAGGTTCGTCCCAAGACCGACGACCACGATTTCGATACCAAGGTTCGGCATATCAAGCGATTCCTTGAGGATGGAGACCGCGTTAAAGTGACGGTTTTCTTCCGCGGGCGTGAAATCGTCCATAAGGATCGCGGGCTGAGCATCCTCGAACGTGTTATTGCCGACACCAAGGACGTGGGCAAGGTCGAGCAGGAACCGAGAGCGGAAGGCCGTACCCTTCAGATGCTGCTGACGCCAGTGGCCAAGAAGGGCGGCGCCCAGGAAGCTCCGGCTCAGGAAGATTAGCGGATTTTTTCGCGGTCACGCCCCTGCGAGCACTTGCCAACGGCGTCCAAATAGGACATCATGCGCCTTCACGTCTTCGGACGTGGAGGCGTGGGGTGCCGTGCCCCATAGGATTCCCCGTGAGATTGATCCTCAAATCAGGAGTTGACCATGCCTAAGATGAAGACCAGACGTTGTGCCGCCAAGCGGTTTTCCACCACTGGCACCGGCAAGTTCAAACGTCGCAGACAGAACCTGCGTCACATCCTCACCAAGAAGGATGCCAAGCGCAAGATGCGTTTGGGGCAGGGCGCTTTGGTGGATGCCACCAACGTGAAAGCTGTTCGTCGGATGATGCCCTACGCCTAAGCGTAGCGGATAGTACCCTTTTTTCTGTGCTCGGCTGGCATGATCTCCGCCTCGCCGGGTTCCCAATAAGCATCGGAGGATAATTCCATGCGCGTGAAGAGAGGTCTTGCTGCCCACCGTAGGCACAAGAAATATTTGGATATGGCTAAAGGCTTCCGCGGAGGCCGCAGCCGTTTGTACCGTACTGCCCGCGAAGCTGTCGAACGTTCGCTTGCGTACGCCTTTGTGGGCCGCAAGCAGCGCAAGCGCGAATTCCGCAAGCTGTGGATCCTGCGCATCAACGCCGGCGCCCGTGAAAACGGCCTGTCCTACTCCAAGCTGATGTTCGGCTTGGCTCAGGCTGGCGTGGCTCTGAACCGCAAGGTTCTGGCCGATCTCGCCGTTCGCCAGAAGGAAGATTTCGCCAAGTTGGTCGAACTGGCCAAGACGAAGCTCGCCTAAGGCGGCGTTTCAGGCGAACCAAGCAAGGAAGCAAAGCAGAGGATTCGTCCTTTGCTCTACAGTATAAAGCTCGATGTGATGGATCTTTCACGGGAACCATCTTGATTGACACGGCAAGGGCCGGACTCGTTATGGGTTCGGCCCTTTTTTGTTTCCTTGGAAAACGCTTATGGAAAATCGGGAAACACTCCGTCCGTTCGATGTGCTGGATTGCATAAGGGGCTGGCAGAAAGGTGGGAGCAAGCGCAGGGTGGAGGTGGGGATAAAAGTATTTTTATCGTATCATGCTGAAAAAGATATTTTTTTAGGCTATGCTCTAGAAATGGCTGAAAAATTCTTGAAAGCTCCAAAAGGATAATCAATAAGCTGTCTCAGCCATGAAGCCCGCCAATGGAGAACTGGAGAAAAAATTTGTATTTTCATCATGTGTAGAGGTAAAACAGCCACATGCCATGACAGGGTCAAAGGAAATTAAAAAATATTTTTACTTTTTTGGCAAAAGAAATTTTGGAAAAAAGGCGTGAATATTTATATGTTCGTGCCTTTTTATTTTATAAAAATGGAATCGTTTTATTAAGTATAGCATAATGGGATTCATAAGCTGATCTTGTTTATATAGCGTATTTTCGTTTCAATAAACTTTTCATACCTATTCACTTTTATTGTGCTGAATATTGTAAAGAAAAATATGTAGGCATATGATGCATTCAAAACTTTCGGCAAAATAAGGGGAGGCACAAATGAGGACAAACCGAAACCGTTGTTGCCTTCTCTCTCTCTCTCTCTCTCTCTCTCTCTCTCTCTCTCTCTTTAGCTATGTGTCCGATTCTATTTGGTGAAAAGCCCGTGCCTCTTGGCGTGGGCTCTTTTCATTGAGGAACAAGCAATCACCTCTAACGCGGTAAAGAGTAAATCCATCCTGAGGAGGATGTAATCATGACCTTATCAAGAGGAGCCATCGGGAACCTAGCCAGCAGGTACCGTGCCGTCCTGCGGAAGTGTCGCGTGATGAACGTATTCGGGTCATTAGCGGTGGCCGGCATGCTTGTCGCGGGAAACGCGGGGGGTGCCGGCGCGGAGGACGTATCTGGCGACATTTCCCCGATAGCCTTATCGGGGGATGCCCGGCATATTGTTGGCGGTGGGGATATACGCCTCCGGTCGGCCGATCCTGCACTGCGGCATCTCATCAATGTGTCGGGGCAAGGGCAACTTGACGTTTCCATCCCCGACGGCAGTTCGATGGCTGTTGGAAATGCTGGCGGGATCTATCTAAGGGATTATTCTGACTATGATCAATACGCATCGGCTTTCCATGTGGCAGGTTCGGGAAGTTCCGGTTCTTTTGCGGGGACGGGAACCTTCTCGATGGTGGGCGGCGGAAAGCTGTTGGGCGTATGTGCTTTTTTGAGTGAAGGCAAAGGGACGTTGGCTCTTTCAGGGGATATTGCGGGTGAAGCCGAAGCCGTAATGAATGGCTCCAATGGGTATGCTTCCTTTGCTGCTGCGGCGTCAGGAGGAAATCTGTTTTTTGGAGGGGACAGGACGATATTGCGGGCGAAAGCGTCTACGGGGAACAATGCGAATGGGGCCTTCGTCAAGTATGGGGGGATGATTGGTTTCTCTAGTAAGTCTGTATTGATTGAGTCAAGGAATACGGATTCCAACAGCGTGGGCATCAATTGTGCTGATGGTACGGTCAAAACAAGTGCCGATACGGATCTGGATATTGTAGTGGAGGGAAACAAGGCTATAACGGGTATCCAGCTTACGGCGAGCTCCTCCGATGTGCAGCTTGCCGGAAATCTTAATCTGACGGCAACGCAGACAGGGCAGGGTTCTTTCGCCTCCGTACTTGGCATCTCAAATGACTCAGGCAAAATGGCCGTTTCTGGCCCTGTCTCGTTGCGCTTGGCTGCCAATGCCCCCTTTGAGGCAAAGGGGATCGCCGCTTCCGGCAAAGCTGAGATGGGCTTTCTTGGGGATGTCGAGGTTGTGGTTGCGGGGAGCGCATCCGGCAGCGCCCTTTATACGACATACCGTTATGATTATCCGACCCAAGCCGGTATCTGCCCGGTTCTTTCCCTCGGCGCCGAGGGAAAGACCGTAACGCTGGATTCTTCGGGCTATGGCATCAATAATCAGGGGGGAACCGTTTCCCTCACGGGACGGCGGATCAATATAACGGGAGGCACGGGCGTCTTTGCTGAGGGGGGAGGCAATGAGGATGTTTTTGCAGACGTCCGCTTTGATGGGCCTGTTGCCATAAATGCGGATAGGGCGATCGTCATGGGGATCGGGGCTGGGGAGAAGGTCGGCGCTTCCGTGACCTTTGCCTATAACCCTACGCCGATCAATGTCCCCGCCACGAAGGAAAACGCGGATTCGCAGGTGAGGGGGAGCGTTGCCGGGGCCTCCGGCACGATCAATAAGGAGAATGCAGGCTCCCTCGCATTCTATGGCGATATTTCCAATTTTAGAGGAATGTTCAATCAAAAGGGCGGAACGACGTTCTTGAGCGAAGGGATGGCCGGGTATTTTGGCGGGGCGCAGGTAGCCGTGATGGGTGGCGTACTTGCCGCTCCTGCCTTGTCCTTCCTGAAGACGGGGAAGCTTACCCTTGCGGGCGGTACGCTGAAAACGGGAACGGGGCAGGTCTTCACAAACGCCCTGAATGCGGACGGGGGGGTGAAGGAACCCGGCGCGGTGAAGCTGAGTGACCGCAATTGGGAATTCGATTCAGGAGTGATCGCGTTTGATGACGCCAAGTACAACATGGCGTACGCTCAGGCGGCAGCCGACCTGCTGGGGGCCGGCAATGCCGCGGCGGACAACGTATTCGATTCGGGTTCCTCCAGAGAGATCACATTCACTGGAACGCTTGTCGAATGGCCCCTTGGGGCTCCTGACAGCTTTGAAACGCTGCAAAAGGCCGTTCTGGATACCGGCATCGACAGCATCAAGCTGGGAAGCGACATCGTTTTATCCAAGCGCTTACAGGGAACCACACCTATAGGGCGCTCGCTGCTCATCGACGGCAGCGGGCATACGGTAAGCGGAGCCTACCCCGGCCTGTGGTTCAAGGGGATGGATTCCGGGACTGTTTCCATCAGGAATATTGCCTTTGACGGCTTGAGGACATCTTCGGGCGACAGATACGAAGGCCCCGTTTCCTTTGGCCCGGCTATTTTCTTCGATATGGGGTATTTTGCCGATAACTGGAAGAGTTCCGCAAAGTTGAGCATCGGTGACGGCGTACGGTTCAGGAATACGGAAAGTGCAGGCGACGGTGCCGGCGGTGCCGTCAGAACCGCGCACGGCATTGTGGAAATAGGAAACAACGTCAGTTTCATCAACTGTACGGGAGGATCCGGCGGCGGCCTTTACAGCGAGTCGTTTACCACGATCGGTGACAATGTTGTCTTTGAGGGCAACAAGGGGCGCAGGGGCGGCGCGCTGAATGTGGTTGACGATTATGACGGTTACCTCACGGATCCCGACTATGCGTTCGGCGCACGCCGCGTGAAGTATGTGTACATCGGGAAGAACGCCCTTTTCAAGGGCAACAGCGTTGAACTGCTGGGTTCCGGTGGGAACGGCGGGGCCATCGAAGTGCAGTCGGGGGAGCTGAGTATTGATGACGGTGCTGTGTTTACGGGAAATGCCTCCAAGTCCACGGGCGGTGCCATAGCCGTATGCGACTGGAGCCCTCAGTTGCCTGCCAAGGCGGCATTGGGAGCGGCGACGTTCACTCAAAACAGCGCGGGAAGCCACGGTGGGGCGCTCATCAACGAAGGCGACGTCTCCTTCAGCGGGCCGGCCATTTTTGCCGAAAACACGGCCGGCAAGTTCGGGGGTGCCGTTTGCAACCTGAATACGTTGAATATGGCGGCGAAATCCACGTTTTCCAAAAATACGGCTGGAGTTGGCGGAGGGCTTTATAATGAAGGGACAGCTTCTTTGGGCAAGGCTTCCTTTATTGAAAACGCCGCCGACAGCGGCGGGGCCGTATTCAACGTGCACCACCTGACGTTTGCCGACGGAGCCGTTTTTTCTGGGAACAGGGCGGAGGACGGCGGCGCCGTTTATAACGGTTTTTCCGTGGATAAGGACGGCAACGCCGCGAGTGCGGGGGCCCTTGTCTTCAACGGAGGGGCTCGTTTCACCGGAAATACGGCCAGCGGGCTTGGCGGGGCCATTTACAACACCTGTGCCGTCACCCTCAACCCCGGTGCGGGGCAGGAGATCCTGTTCAGCGGGAATACGGATTCCACGGGCTCAAGCGCGATCTTCATGGGTGACGGTTCCAGCCTGGACATCACAGGAGAGGGCCGGGCCGTCTTTGATGACGCGCTGTTGTCCCAAACGGCTACGCCATCTCTGAAGAAGGCGGGCGGCGGTACATTGCTGTTCAGGGCCTCGATGGATGGTTTTCTGGGAACGGCTGTTTTTGCGGGCGGGTGCACGGAAGTTGCCCGGAGATGGCTTATCAAGAATACGGTGACTGTTACGGGCGGCAGATTGAAAATGCCGGAGTTTTCCTTTGCTGCCCAAGGCGAAGGGGGCAGCGCCGCTGGCGGTAGGCTGATCCTTGCGGGCGGCACCTTGGAAACCGGAACGGGACAGATTTTCACAAACGGCTTGAATGCGGAAGGCGATAACAGGGATCCCGGCTCCGTGAAGCTGAGCGACGGCAACTGGAGTTTTGAATCCGGGTTGATAGCGTTCAATGACGCTTTGTACAACCTGAAGTACGCTCAGGCGGCGGCTGACTCGCTGGGTGCCGATACCGTGGACGAGGGTGAGGGGGCCGGTTCCACCTTTGGGAAGGAGATCACATTTATCGGGACAGGATATGTGGAACCTGATCCGGAGCCGACTCCCCCTGTGGAGCCCGATCCGGTTCCCCCCGCCCCTGAACCGAAGCCTGATGAAGAGCATACGGGAAGGGTTTCCGTTGACGAATTGAACAAAAATCACGCCAACAACATTGTTCTTGGCAATGTGACCATCGTTACCGGCACAGGTTCGGGGTCGGGCAAGGATTTTATTGTCGGCGCGGGTGCGGAGGACGGCAAGGCGGATTCGTTAATCGGCAGCATTGGCGGGAAGAATATAGATCTTGGTTCCTCCGGCCGGAATATTTCCGTGGTGGGCGGCCGTTATCTGACGCTGGTCGGGGGGGCCTCCGACACGCCTTTGGTCACGGCGGGGGGAAATCCCGTCAATATCCGTGTGGGAGGTACGGGCGAAGGGGCATCCGGTGTGCTGAACCTCGGCACGCCGGTCATGGATTCCGGCGGCACGCTGTCGGGAAACATACAAATAGCCGCGGCGGGCACCGTCAATGTCCGTGCGGGAACGCACGTCATCACGGGTGAGGCCAATGAAGCCACCGGCACATGGGATGTCGCCGGGGTGAACAACAACGGCGGCACGATCAACATTGCCGAGGGGGCGCATCTCCAATCGACGGTACGTCAGGCCGATGGGCGGACGAATGTTTCCGGCAGGCTGACTTCCTCTTCCGTCGAGCTTTTCGGAGGTGCCCTGAATGTCTCCGGCACGGTGGATTCTTCGTCCGTCACGGCCTCCAAGGGAGATATTAACATTGTGGGAACGCTGGCGGCGGACGTTTTGACCACATCCTCCGATGTGCAGATCAATATCGGCGATCAAGGGAATGCCGGTAGAGTGGCCGCACGTCAGGTTCAGTTGCGGGGAGGCAGGGTATTTCTCGATCCCGCGTGGAAGGGCAACGATACGTTGGCCGATGCGTCGTACGGCGTCTTCACCTTTGTAAACAATGAGATAGATGGCTTGCTCACGGCGGGGCAGAATTCCCTGCTCGTGCTGGGCGACACGGATAACGGTTGGACGCGGGACGCTTTCGGCAGATCCGGCCTCAAGTGGGGGCGGGGCGGCATAACCGCTGCGTTGGCCATTCGGAAGCCGCAGGCGTTGAACGGCGCATTGGGTGCGGTGATGGTGGACGGAACCAAGACCAGCGCTCCGGTATTGACTCCGAATACGGCGGCGTTCGCGGACGGCTCCTTGCTGTTCGTTGACGGAAGGGGGCTCAATGGCGCTTCGGCGTTGACCGCTCAAGGCGGGACGCTGAACGTGGATGCGGGCGCCAAGCTGCTCATGGAGCATATTACGCAGGGCGAATATACAATCACATCCGGCTTCTCGGTCAATAATGTGCAGGGGTGGAGCGGGGACAACCTGTACACGCCGGACAATCTCCTTGGGCTCGTGCTGGGCAAGGCGGACGACGGTTCGATGAAGGTACGGGCCACAGCCCGGCGCTCGTCCGATGTTTTCCGGAGGCTTTCCCTCGTCAATACGATGGATGCCATCTGGGGCAAGGGCCTGAACGACACCGAAAGCGGCAATATGGGCATCCGGTTCCTCTCGCGGGCGGTCAACGAAAACGCTCTGTCCAAGGCGGACACGGTACGTACCGTTGACGGTGCGGCGCAGATCGCCGTGGCCGGAGGCGTGCGGGGGATGGCTCTCGCGGCGGCGGATGCTCCCATCCGGGCGGTTCAGGATCACGCGTCGCTCGCGCATATGACCGCCACGCGTGAAGGGGCCATCCGTAAGGACGGGCTGAACCTCTGGATCAATGCCCTGTATGGGGCGGAACACGCGCGCAATTTTGGCGCAGGAGCTCTTGATGGCGGCTACAATGCCGACTTCGGCGGCATCGTCTTCGGCGGCGACTGCTCTTTGGGCGATTTCCGGGGCGGCTTGGCCCTGAACGCCGGAAGCGGCACGGCCCGTTCCCGTGGGGACTTCAACGCGACCAAGAATGATTTTGATTTCTGGGGCGTGAACCTGTACGGAAGCTGGTCGCGGGAGCGGTTCAATATTGTGGGCGATCTCGGTTATTCCGCCAACAGGAACGAGGTGAAGCAGGAGCTGCCCACAACCATGCGGCTCGGCCAGCTCAGGGCCGATGTGGGTACGGGCGTGCTGACGGCGGGCCTGCGTGGCGAATACCGGTTTGAAGTGGATTGGGCCGACGTGACGCCGCATGTCGGGGTACGCTACTACAATCTGCATACGGACGGATTTACGTCTCGAATCGACGATCATGACGTGTTCCGTGTGGGACGCGATACGCAGGAGTTCTGGGCATTCCCGATCGGCGTGAGCTTCGGCCGCGGCTTTGAAACATCATTCGGCTGGACGGTGAAGCCGAGGGCCGACCTTTCCGCAGTGCCCGCTGTGGGCGGGCTCAAGGCGAAGACCAAGGCCCGCGTGCCGGGCGTTGCGGCTTCCGATGCGATCAAGTCCCGGATGGTGGACAGCGTCGCCTTTGATGGTACGTTCGGGCTCGAAATGCAAAAGGATGACGTATCGTTGGGCCTTGATTACGGCCTCCGCGCTTCGGAGCATAAGACGGGGCATGGCGTGAATGTGAGCTTCACCTGCAAGTTCTAGGTCGTGTCGTCATTTTGCATATAATTATTTGAAATTATTTAAAATAATCTTTTTGTGACGTGAAAAATAGTTAAATAATTTGGTTGTGTCATAGAAAACGATTGATGCTTTATTTCCTTGAAATTCCAAAGAAATAACCAATGAAATCCCCCAATCACGGAGCCCACCAGCGGAATGATTGGAGAAAAAGCATATACTTTCAGTATATTGCTGAAACAAAACAACCATGTACTATGACAGAGTCAATAATTTTAACTAGATAGCCGTACCCCTTTATAGGGAAGCGAGAAAGCCGCCCGGAAGGGTGAATACTGAGAAGGCGTCCCGCTGTGCCCCTTACGGGAAACGTCAGGGACGCCTTCTGCGGAACGCTTTTCAGAAGATCTGGGGAGGACGTTCAGCTACAGCGTGGAACCATAGTCGGCGAGGCTTTTCAGTTGTTCGCCCGAAAGTTGCTTGACGACGTTTTCCATAACCAGCTTGCGTTGGGCGCCAAAGGAGCCGGCCTTGTATCCTTCAAGTTTCTTGAGCAGATCGGCGGCGCTCTGGCCCTTGATGGGGGGGATGCCCTTGGCGGGGACGCGGCCGCCGTCAGCGCCGTGGCACCCCTGACAGTAGGTTTTGAAGAGGTTGGCCGCATCGCCGTCGGCAAACGCGACGCTGAAGGAAGCGAGAAGCATCACGGCTGAAAAGACAATCAATACCTTTTTCATTGTATTCCTCCTGCCTTTTTACTGTTGAACCGTACGGCCCCTTGCGGGGGCGTGGCTCAAGAAACGTGTTTGGGGATAGTCATCATATTCCTATCCCGTTGAGTAGCCGCATAGGAATGAAAGCACCATGATAACATGGTTCATCCCCGTGTGAGCTGCGTTTTTGCCTCTTAGGGGGAGGAGGTTCGCCCGCGTCTGCCTGCGGGGTATGAGTCTCACGGCATTTCTTCATCTATAATGGAAAAGGAGGCGAGGGGCGGGTAGCGTCAACCGTATAGGTCTGAAGCCGGTTTTCCTCTGGACTTGGGATACGAAAGGAACGACGCATGAGCAAAAAACGGATAGGCATTGTCGGCATGGCCCTTGTCACGCTTTTGGGGGCTGGGGCCGCTTACGCTTCCCCTGAGGCATCGCGCCTGCTTTCTCCCCCGATGACGCTGCCGGTACCGTCCGGGTTTTTGAGCATACTTTTACTGCTGACTTTTTTTGTACATTTGGTGTTGGTCAACGTGCTTCTGGGTTCGGTAATCCTGTCGGCCGTCGATCGGCTGGCTTCGGCTTCGGACAGCAAGGGCGGGATGGCCTTCATGCCCAAGGTGCTGGCGCTTGCCGTGAACTTCGGCGTTGCGCCTTTTCTCTTTTTGCAGGTGCTCTACGGGCATTTCCTG
Source organism: Bilophila sp. (assembly GCF_057864385.1). NCBI lineage: Bacteria > Pseudomonadati > Thermodesulfobacteriota > Desulfovibrionia > Desulfovibrionales > Desulfovibrionaceae > Bilophila > Bilophila sp. The sequence continues at coordinate 21,785 of NZ_DBMAFI010000009.1, forward strand.
TATCCCGGCATTCTACTCATGGCCGTGTGGTGGATGTTTGTCGCCGTATTCGCCATGATGGCGTATTATGGGCTTTACGTGAGCGGTGAAGCGGTCGGGCCGATGCGGAGGAAGCTGCCCTTGATCCTGTCGGCCCTGCTGCTTTTGCTGACGGCCTTTTTGTTGAGTAACGCCAGTACCCTGATGCTGCGCCCGGATTTCTGGTTCCGGTGGTTTTCCGAGCCGCACGGCCGCCTCTTGAATACGGGCGATCCCACTTTGTTCCCGCGTTATCTGCATATCCTGCTGGCTTCTTTGGCTGTAGGCGGCCTGACGATGGCCTGGCGCGCCCAGTGGGGCAAGCGGGCCCCGGAATCCAGCAGGGAAGAGGCCGAGCGCCGTTTCCGTCGGGGGCTGGATTGGTTTTTCTACGCTTCCTTGGCGCAGGTTCCGGTGGGGCTGCTGTTCCTGTCCGCATTGCCCCCGGATGTGCGCAGCCTTTTTCTGGGAGGGGATGCCCTGTCCACGGCGGCCCTGATGCTGGCCGTGTCCGGGCTGTGCATCGCCCTCGTCCTTGCCCGGCAGGGCAGGCTCAAGCTTGCCGGCGCCGCCGCCCTTGGCGTCATTCTGGTCATGGTCTGCGTGCGCGGCATGGTGCGCGACGCCCTGCTTCAGCCCTACGGCGGCGCGGCGTCCCCGGCCCCCACCGCTTTGGCGATGCCGCACGGGCAGACCGCCGCCCTGGGCCTCTTTCTGGTAGTTACGGCTTTGGTCATCGCCATCCTTGTCTGGCTGGGCCGTGTGCTTTTTCAGGCCTTGAACCGCAGTGAAAGCTCGGAAATCCGGGAGGGATGACATGGAATTCCCCGTCTGGCATTTCGTCGGCATTGGTTCAGGGCTGATTATCGGCATCGTTTCCGTGCTGCACGTCTTCGTGGCCCAGTTCGCCGTGGGCGGAGGGATCTATCTGGTGTGGATGGAGCGGAAGGCCCACCGGGACGGGGCCCCGGAGATTTTGCAATGGCTGGAGCGCCATACGCATTTCTTTTTGCTCCTGACCATGGTTTTCGGCGGGCTCAGCGGCGTGGGCATCTGGTTTACCATGAGCGTGGTGAACCCTGGGGCCACGTCCATGCTGATCCATAATTTCGTCTTTTTTTGGGCCGCGGAGTGGGGGCTTTTCCTGCTCGAAGTGGTTTCCCTGCTGGCCTATTACTCTACCTATGCTTGGAGCCGTAACGGGCGGATGAGCCCGGAGGCCCATATGCGCATAGGCATCGTCTATGCCTGCGCGGGCTTCCTCTCGCTCGTGCTGATCAACGGCATCATCACGTTCATGCTGACTCCCGGACAGGGGCTGTCCACCGGAAACGTATGGCTCGGCTTCTTCAATCCCACCTATTGGCCGAGTGTGGTTGTACGTCTGGGCATCTGCCTGATTCTGGCGGGCATGTTCGCCCTGTTCACCGCCCCTCGCATCGCTTCGGCCGAAGCCCGGCGTATCGCGGTGAGGGGGAGCGGCCTGTGGATCATCCTTCCCTTCTTTCTGCTGCTGGGCGGTTCCGTGTGGTATTTCATGGCGCTGCCGCCGGATCGGCAGGAAGCCATTCTGAACCGGACTTCCGATATCCATCCTTTCCTCATCACATACGGCTGGATGCTGCCCGCGGTCTTCCTGGCCGGGGTGGTGGCCTTTGTGCGGGCCGAGCGCCTCCGCAAGCCTTTGGGTATCGTCATCCTGTGTTCGGGGCTGCTTTTGGTGGGCAGTTTTGAATGGGTACGCGAAACCGCACGCCGTCCTTGGGTGGCCGAAAGCTATATGTATTCCAATGGGATGAGCGTTGTGCAAGATGCGCGGGCCAAGGCGGGGGGCATAGCCTCGGTGTCCGGCTGGGTACGGACGCTTGATGCCGTCGAAAGCGGTTCCCTGAAGCTCGAAGCGCCTCTTGCCGACGGGCTGGGCAAAGGCTCCATGCTGTTCGCCCTGCAATGCAATGTCTGCCACGGCTTGGGCGGGCCGCGCATCGACATCATCCCACGGGTGCGGCGTCTGACCCGGTATGGCCTTGAGGCGCAGCTTCAGGGGCAGGGGACCCGGCTCGGCTACATGCCGTCCTTTGCCGGCAGCTTTGAAGATCGCCGGGCTCTGGCGGACTATCTTCAGCGTATGGGCGCCCCGCGCCAGACCTTTCCTTCCCCGGAGGCACAATGAACAAGCACGCGTCATCCTCGTCAACGTCTTATGGAGCGTGGGCCTTGGCAGCTTGGCTGGCTGCACTGGCTTTGTTTCTGATCTGGCTGGGCTGGGTTCTTTTTTCCGTGTCCCCAATCGAGAAAAAGGCCGAAACCTTACCCGCATCCGTTCCGGCCGTCGCGCAACGTGATCCCGGCACGGTACTGGACAACCTCCCCGCCAAGGGTTCGTTGGCTGCCCCCGATATGCCTTTCACGGCGTCTCAAGAGTACGTGTTGACGGGGGCTGGGCTACAGGGGTTTTATCAGACGTCCGCGCCGAACGATGTCTGGACTCTTTCCTATTCGGAGCCGCAGCTCAATGCCCAGCTTATCAAACGTGGGCCGCCCATTCCCGAAGTCGTGACTCAGGGCGTTGACGTAACATGGGAGCTGAGCCCGAAAGCGGGGCTGGCGAAAGATGCCGCAGCGCGTCAGGGGCGGATGGCTGTTGCGGAGGATTCTTTTTTCGCGGCGTCGATTCCCGTGAGCGCCGTCAATACCGACGGTGTGCTTGACCCCTATCCGGTGATCACGCTGCGCGCCAAAGACGAAAAGACCGGGAAACTCCTGGCTGAAAGCGCCGCCGTGCTGGCTGTTTCTCCCGGCTTCGGCTGTGCCCGGTGCCACGCGAACGCCGGGACAGCCATTTTGGAAGTGCATGATCGGCATCAGTCCACCCGCTTTATGGAACAGCACGCGAAAGGTGAGGTCATTGCCTGCCGTTCCTGTCATGTCGGCCTGAAGGACGGGAAGGCGGGTGAAGGGAAGAGTGGGCCGGAACTCAGCGTTTCCGCCGCCATCCACGGCTGGCACGCCACCTACCTGGCCGACAGGGGCGCTGACGCCTGCAAGACCTGTCATGTGGATCTGGGCCGCACGGGGGATGATCCGAAAAACGCCCCGCGCCGTCTGTTCGCCCGCGATTTCCATGTGGATCGCGGGCTTTCCTGCGTGCGCTGCCACGGGTTCATGGAAGATCATACTCTGGCCTTGCTCAAGGCCGAACAGGAGGCTGGGCTGCCTCAGGCCGTCAAGCTCATGTCCGGCATCACGCCGCGCGAGGCTCCTTTGGACAAGATCAAGGGGCGGCTGCCTTGGGTACAGGAACCGGACTGTACCGGTTGCCACAATTTTTCGGAAAAGCCCAACCTGCTCACCGCGTCGGCCTTCAACAAATGGACGCCCAGAGACGAGGGGGCGTCCGGCCTTTTCAGCAGACGCCGCGACGATATGCTTATGGTGCGCTGCATCGTCTGCCACGGCGCGCCGCATGCCGTATATCCGTCGGCCAACCCGCTTGCCGAAAACCTCGACAACCTCCCGCCCCTCCAATACCAGCAGCAGGCGGCCACGCTTGGGAGCTACGGCAACTGCGCGTTGTGCCACGGTCAGCCTATGGGCTTTTCGGCACACCATCCTTTGGTGCGGTGGAGCGAGAGGGAAATCCATGCACCTTCCGGAGCACGGCAGACCATGCCCGCAGTGCGGTTCTCCCATCAGGCGCACACGCCGCTGATCAATTGCACGACCTGCCACCACACGGGGTATGAGGACGGCAAGCCCCTGCTGTGCACACGTTCCGGCTGCCATGACGGCCTGACCGCCATGCTGCGCACCGGCAAGGACGCCAAGCCTGCATTGAACCCTTTTTATTTCTATAACGCGTTTCATGGCCCGTATCCGAGCTGTATCGCCTGCCATACCGAATCGCTTGCGGCGGGCAAACCGGCGGGGCCCACGGACTGCAAGGCCTGCCATCAGGCACCTTCGCCTTTATGGGCGCATGAGGCGGAAGCGGGGAGTTCCGGCGCAGCGGCGCAATAGCATTCCCGCACGGATGGTGATGGTGATTTCGTATAGGCGTTTCATTTGGGGACTACATCCATGCCGGGGGGTGCCCTTGGCTGTAAGGGGGGGCAGAGAGGCAACCCCAGCACGGGCGCACATGCGCGGTTCGCTCGGATTGTGGCTAGCAAGCTGTTCGGCAACCCTGAGCACGGGGAGACCCTTTACAGATATTGGGCATCGTACGGCTGATCCCAGTACGGCGCACGCACGGGGCAATTTGATGTCGGACTCCTTCAACCTTTGCCTCGAAAGCGCGGGGACACGCGGGGAGGGAGGCGACCCCGTGTGGGGCCATATGAAATGGCATTTTCGGCAGAATGGGCTTTCAAGGCTGTGCCATAGAAATGATTGATGCTTTCCTGAAGTTCCAGAGGGATAATCAGCAATATGCCTCAGTCATGGAGTCCACCAACGGAAAAGTTGGAGAAAAGGCCGTATTTTCACCATATGGAGGAGATGAAGCGGACACATCGCTATGGCAGAGCCATCCATTTTCAATGGCTCTGCCATGGCATGTGGTTGTTTCATCGCCATAGTGCAGTGAAAATACAGCCTTTTTATCCAGCTTTCCCATTGGCGGGCTCTATGGCTAAGGCATTTGGCTGGTTATTCTTTTGAAACGTTAAGGGAAAAAGCATCAACCATTTTCTAGGATACAGCCTTTTTAATAAAATATATTAGGTCGTGTTATTAATTATATAATATATTGAAATTATTTGATTATTTTTTAACTGCAAAAATTATGGCTGTGTCATAGAAAATGGTTGATGCTTTATTTCCTTGAAATTCCAAAGAAATAACCAATAAAATCCCTCAATCACAGCTCCCACCAGCGGAAATTTGGAGAAAAAACATATATTTTTAGTATATTGCTGAAACAAAACAACCATGTACTATGACAGAGCCAAAATTATTTTAATAATTTAAAATAATTATATATAAAATGACGACACGACCTAGCACTGGGTACAAAAAACGGCATGTTGGACGGACATACCGTTTCGCATAACGTGGGAAGAACCGTTTCAGCTTCGATCCGCCGTCAGCAGGAATACCGCCGAAATGACCAGCGCACTGCCCGCCCAGCCGTAGGCGGAAAAGTTTTCGTTCCAGAACAGCCAGACCCAGAATGTCGCCAGTACGGGTTCGATGTTCCCGATGATGGCGGCCTTGACTTGGTTGATGATCTGGAGGCTCCGCCCGTAGGCGAGGTAGGCCCCGTAGTTCGTGACCACGCCGAGGGCCAGCAGGTTGGCCCATGCCGTCCACGAACGGGTGGGGGCGAAATCCACGAAGGGGAAGAGGGCCAGCGCGCCGCCGAGCAGCATGTAGGCGTACAGGGTCGCGGTGGAGTAACGGGGCTGCCACCAGACATAGAATGGGAAATGCGAGGCGTAGCAGAGGCCGGATATCAGCCCGCAGACGATGCCGAGCACGGACGGTTCGGCGTTCAGGCTCCCGCCGGAGAAGCATACCAGCGCCGTTCCGAAGAGGGCCAGCGCCAGCGCGATCCCCTTGCGGGAGGAGAAGCTTTCGTGGAACAGGATGCGGGAGAACACCGCCACCCATGCGGGGGCCGTGTACAACAGCACCATCGCCGTGGCCGCCCCGCTCAGCTGGATGGAGATTTGCAGCGAACTGAAAAACACGCTGATGCTCAACACCCCGAAGACGCAGAAGAACAGCGCGTGCTTCAAGGGGATGCGCGCCCCGCCGCGGATGCCCGTTTGGGCGAAAAAGCAGACGCCGCCGAGCAGGGCGCGCCAGAAAGCCACCTCCAGCGGCGCAAGGCCTTCCTCCATGCAGATTTTGGAAAAAGGGCCGATGAGCGACCACAGGACGGCGGCGGCGAGCACATACAGATAGCCCGTCATCTGCTTTGAATCCTTTGCCATAAACGGTTTCCTCCAGAGGGCCGGCGGTGCCGCGCGGCGTTTGGCCGCGTCCTGCCCCGAACCTGATGCTATTCTATGATGAAGGATTCCGCGTCCGAGGGGTGCGCATACTGGCCGAAACGCCTGAGGGCCAAGGCCAGGGCGTCTTCAAGCCGGGCTCTGGCGGAGAAGGAGAACAGGACCGTCAGGCAGGAGCGGGTTTCCGGTGTGATCATGGCGCGGGTGGAGTCGCTGGTGGGGCTTCCGAAAGCGCCTTGCCCGTCCGCGAGCAGGGGCATGTTTTCAAGGGCGATGTCGTCCTTGCCGATGCCCGGATACGCTTCCCCGGCTTTGCCCAGACGGAAAACGATGTCCGCACCGATACGGGCCGTGTCGTAAGAGCCGAGGGAGAAGCCGGTTTCGAGCGAGACAAGGTTGTTGGCGTCCACGACGCTGTTGATCTGGTAGAGGGCCTTTCCCTGACGCACCCGGCGGTACAGCGATTCGGACGAGACGCGGAACCGTCCGGGGTCTTTGCCGAACGCCTTGTACGCCTTTCGGGATTCGTCGAGGTTGGGGATCTGGGCCAGCGGCGTGGTTTCCAGCATGGTTTTGAGGTAAGGGGCAACCTCGTTTTCGAGGCACGTCCAGAGCGCGTCCTCGCGGGCGAGCACGTCCGCCGTGTAGGTGAGGCAGCCCAGCCGCGCTTCGGGCCACGCGTTTTTGATGGATGGATCGATGGTGATGTTGAGGGCCGACATATCCGCTCCTTGTGCAATGGTGATTGCCGAGGGCGAAACGGCCGCCTCGCCCTCATGCCGGAACGGACAATATCATGGGTGGGGCCGGGAGTCTTGTTCCGGGCTCCTGTTTTTTTGTCCCAATCGCGTTTGCCTCCGATAGGCGGCGGGCGTCAGGCCGGTCAGACGCTGCATGGCGCGGGTGAGCGCGCTTTGATCGGCATACCCGGCCCGCAGCGCCAGCTCCGCAATCGGCAGATCCGATTCCGCCAGCCATTTCCGCACATGGCTGATGCGGCGTTCCGCCAGCCATGCCTGCGGGCTGAGGCCCCATTCGGAACGGGACAGCGCGTGCAGCCTGCTTGGGCTGATGCCGATGCGCCGGGCCATTTCGCCCACAGTCCACGGCGCGCCGGGGTGGGCATCGATCAGCCTTTCCAGTGCGGCGAGCCGGGAAGGGCGGCATAGCGGGCGTTCAAGGAAGGAATTGAGGAGCAGGGGCATCCAGCATTGCGTGGTACCCGGCTGTGAAAAGCGGTCTCTGGACAGCTCCGCGAATCCGATCAGGTGGCGGGTGGCTTCGGAAACGGGAAGAAAGATTTGTTCCGCCAGTCGTTCCGCCGCAGGGACGCCGCATTCGGCAAGATCGCAGTTGACGATAAGGAAGGCATTCGAGACGGTCGCCAACTGCGAATGCGGGACGCCGGGCGCGACGAACGCCGCGCAGGAGGGGGAAAGCCTGCCTTCCGCGCCGCCGATGGAGATTTCCAGTTCACCGGCGATGGGCAGGACGAACTGCGCGTGGGGATGCCGTTCGTTGCTGCGTTCCCCCTCATAGCTCAAAAAATCGATCCGGATGGACATGGCCCGCCTCATACTGAATGCCGAAAAAGGAGATATTAGCTTTTACAATGAAAATACACATTCTAATTATATTGTTATATTGAAACTCAGAATGAATTTTTTCAAAAATCATGGAAAAGGCGAATGTCTCCGAAAGGCTCTGTCATAGGTCGTGTCGTTAATGAGATATAATCTATGAAAGTATTTAACTATTTTTCGAATTATAAAAATATTATTTCCAATAATTTTAAATAGTTACATATAAATGACACACGACCTCGTATATGGTTGTTTCATTGTGACAGCGCGGTGAATACAGCCTTTTTCTCCAGCTTTCCCATTGGCGGAGCCCATAGCCAAGACATTTTGTTGGTTATTCCCTTGGAATTTCAAGGAAAAAATCATCGGCCATTTTTATGGCACAGCCCTCCGAAAAAGATGCGCCGTTTTCCGCAACGGGTTGTCCGTGCGGCGCATATGGTATCTTATAAGCCCAAAGCCTCTGGGCTTACAAGGCCGGGCCCCATCCGGGACATTTATTCCTCCAATGGAAATGAAGCCGTAACAAGTTTAAATGACAGATGATCTCTTTTAATCACATCAAAAAGGCAAATGTTTCCCCATCCGGGAGGCGGCACCCGGATGTATGCAGGGGCCTGAATAAGGCCGGGAGGGGAGCAGCGGATATGCCGTTTTCGGACGGCCTCTCCTTTCCGACATTCGGAAACATGGCTGGAAATCCCGCGACGGGACGGGGGATAGTAGCAGATACGGACATCCGGGCGACTTCTGAGGACGTATGGGCAGAGGCCGGGATCAAGCATGGTGATGCCGTTTTCAGAGGACAGCCAGAGTTGTTTGAACAAGGTCAGGCCCCGGACGGGCATGAAATCGGGCTTCAGGGCGTCAAGCATGGCAAGGAACGCCTCGTGTCCGAACGCGATTTCTTCCGGCGTGGCGTGGGGGAGCGGTTGCGGTACGCTTCCGTTTGCATGTGTTGGACAAACACGCCGTAAGCCACGGTATCCCATACCGCGTTGGGCCCTCCGTAAGCGTTCCCGGTGAGCATGGCGGAAACATGGCTGGAAATCCCGCGGATGGTGGCAGTATCAGATGCGGACATCCGGGCGACTTCTGAGGACGTATGGGCAGAGGCCGGGAGCAAGCATGGTGATGCCGTTTTCAGAGGACAGCCAGAGCTGTTTGAACAAGGTCAGGTCCCGGACGATCACAAGATCGGGCTTCAGGACGTCGAGCATGGCAAGGAACGCCCCGCGTCCGAGCGTGATTTCTTCAGGTGTGGCAGAGGGGGGCGGTTGCGGTGCGCTTCCGTTTCCATGTGCTGGACGAACACACCGTAAGCCACGGTATCCCATACCGCGTTGGGCCCGCGTAGAGGTGTTCCCTGTGAGCATGACGGAGATGTTGCGGACAGTGCGGATTCAGTGGTTGCCGTTGCCTCCGGCGGCGTCCCGGAACGCTCGGCGCACGAGGCCCGTCAGTGTATGTCCTGTCGGCTCCGTCCGAAGCCGTGCCGCGGTTGGCTTCACCGAGCATGAGGTACGCGGGTCGGCGTAACAGTCCCCCACGTAGGGGAGGAAATGGATGGCTTGTTTTTCTTGCAGATGGATGCTGCCTGAACGTGTCCATAGTTATGGTCATAGAGTTCCTCCGGCGGTTTGCGCCGCCTTGGAAGCGGCGGCTTTTGGCTGTGCCATAGAAAATGGTTGATGCTTTTTTCCTCGAAGTTTCAGAGGAATAACCAGCAAAATGCCTTGGCTGTGGATCCCACCAAGGGGAAAACCGGATAAAAGCCTGTATTCTCACAATGTTGCGGAGATAAAACAACCACATGCTATGGCAGGGCCTTTCCTGTCCGTACATGCCGGAATTCGGGGAAGACAGTAATTGAAATCATATTGTTCCGCACTAAAACCGGAAAAGCCCGTTTGCCGCTCCAGATGCCGCCTTGAATCTGCACGGTCGCATAGAGATATTCGCTTTTGTAATGGAAGCTGCATTTCAACTATATGAAATTCAAAATGAATTTTTTAGAAAATCATCGAAAAGGCGAATGTCTCCGGATATCATGCGTTGACTTTCACGGGAGAGTTGTTTAGGGATCGCACCGGAAACTGCGAAAGCGGTATTTCCTTATCTCGCCAAGGAGGAAAAGCATGTCGCCCGACAGTAGTCACAGTCGCCCTTCAACTGATAGTGCCACAGCAACCGCTGCCGGCGTGCTTCTCCTGACCTTCTGACGAGTCCGGGGCGCACCCCCGGCGGCTCAGGAGGTTTCTATGTCCTTCTTCTCGTCTTTGCATACGAGCGGCGTCTCGCGTGCCCTTGTCTGTTTTTTCCGGGAATCCAAGCTTCCGGCGTCTTTACTTGCACCTTTCGGCTGTCTCCGTATGGCCGGGGCTTTCTCCCCTCGCCCGTCCTTCTCGCGGCGCACCCTCTTCGGATTGCGCCTTTCTCCTCACGAACGCGGCCGTTAACCGCCGTTCGTCTCTTGCCGTGCCCTTTTCAGGGCTTCTCACTCAGCGTTGCATGAGGCTGCGCTCCGTCGCCGCTTCATTTTATCAATGACAACATCGGAGGTGTGTTGTGGACATTGCCTGTTGCCGCAGGTTGTTCGCCGGGAACCCCGCCGCTCGTGCGGCGTCCGCTCCCAGCGTGTGGAAAGGCTGCCTTGCAGCCGCGATTCTGAGCCATCGCCGGATCGGTTCCCGCCTGATCCGCAAAGCATTCATGAGGTTGAAGCTATGATCAAAAAGCAGCACGAAACGGAAAAGGATCTGAACGTCACGCAGGGAGTCCGCGAACTGGCCGCCCGCCCCGCGTCCGCCCGTCTTCTTGAGGCGGCCCGCCAGACGCCGCAAGAGGTCTTTGCAGCCTACGAAACGACGCTCCAAGGACAGCCCCGGCCCGACATCATGCGGGCGCTGTTCGGACGGAACGAGATTGCCCGCAAAAAGGCGGACTCCATCCTGAAGCGTCTGTTCAAGGCCTTCATCAACCCGTTTACCGTCGTTCTCATCGTTTTGGCAGCCATTTCCTTCGTCACCGACTACGTCATCGTCGAGCCGGAGGATCGTGATCTCACCGCCGTTCTCATCGTCGGCATCATGGTTTTCATCAGCGGCGCCCTGCGGTTTGTGCAGGAAGTGCGCTCAGGCAATGCGGCGGAACGCCTGCAGGCGATGGTCAAAACCACCATTGCGGTCATGCGTGACGGCGAGAGCCGGGAACGCCCGATTTCGGAGCTCGTTGTGGGCGATGTGATCCGGCTCGCCGCGGGCGACATGATCCCCGCCGATGTGCGCATCGTCGAAACCAAAGATCTTTTCGTCAGCCAGTCGTCTCTGACCGGCGAGAGCGAACCGATGGAAAAGTGGGCCGCCGCGCATCCGCAGACGGGCGGCAATCCGCTGGAATGCAACAATCTCGCGTTCATGGGCAGTACGGTGGTCAGCGGTTCGGCTCTGGCCCTCGTCATCGCCGTGGGCAAGGATACGCTGTTCGGGGCTTTGGCCCGGCGCGTCGCGGAAACGCGCGTCCGCACGAATTTCGAGAAGGGCGTGAACGCCGTATCGTGGGTGCTCATCCGGTTCATGGTGGGCATGGTTCCGGTGGTGCTCTTCCTCAACGGCTTTACGAAAGGCGACTGGGTACAGGCCGCGTTGTTCGCGCTGTCCGTGGCTGTGGGCCTAACCCCGGAAATGCTGCCCATGATCGTGTCCGCCAACCTCGCCAAGGGTGCGGTCGCCATGTCCCGGAAAAAGGTCATCGTCAAACATCTCAATGCGATCCAGAATCTTGGGGCCATGAACATCCTGTGCACGGACAAGACCGGGACACTGACGCAGGATCGCATCGTGCTGGAATATCCGCTCGACGTGCACGGCAATGTGGATGAGCGCGTCCTGCGTCACGCCTTCCTGAACAGCTATCACCAGACCGGCCTCCGCAACCTGATGGACGAGGCCATCGTGGATCACGCCTACGAGACGAACATGCTCCCGCTGTGGCAGGACTACCGGAAGGTGGACGAAATCCCGTTTGATTTTACCCGGCGGCGCATGAGCGTGGTTGTGGCGGATAAGGCAGGCAAGACGCAGATCATCACCAAAGGCGCGGTGGAGGAAATGCTCTCCATTTGCAGCTACGCGGAATACAAGGGGAATGTGGAGCCGCTCACCAGCGCGTTGGGCGAGGAGATCCTCGCCACGGTGCGGCGGTACAACGAGGCCGGGCTGCGCGTCATCGCCGTGGCCCACAAGACGAATCCGATGGTCGCCGGGGCGTTTTCCGTGGCGGACGAGTCGGACATGGTGCTCATCGGGTATCTTGCCTTCCTTGATCCCCCGAAGGATTCCGCGGCGGCTGCCGTAGCCGCGCTGAAGGAATACGGGGTCGCGGTCAAGGTGCTGACCGGGGACAACGACGCGGTGACGCGCAGCGTGTGTGGGCAGGTGGGGTTGCGGTCCCATTCCCTGCTGCTCGGTTCGGATGTGGAGGCGATGGATGACGCGGCGTTGCGCGCGGCGGCGGAGCGTACGGACATTTTCGCCAAGCTGACCCCGCAGCAGAAGGCGCGCATTGTGACGTGTCTGCGCGAGAACGGGCATACCGTGGGCTTCATGGGCGACGGCATCAATGACGCGGCGGCGATGAAGGCTTCGGACGTGGGGATTTCGGTGGACTCCGCCGTGGACATCGCCCGCGAATCCGCCGACATCATTTTGCTGGAAAAGGATCTGATGGTGCTGGAGCAGGGCGCGATCGAGGGCCGCAGGATCTACGCCAACATCATCAAGTACATCAAGATGACGGCAAGTTCCAATTTCGGCAATATGTTCTCGGTATTGGCGGCGAGCGCGTTTCTGCCGTTCCTGCCGCTGGCCCCGTTGCAGATCCTCGTGCTGAACCTCATCTACGACATTTCGTGCACGGCCATGCCGTGGGACAACGTCGATGCGGATTTCCTGAAGCAGCCTAAAACATGGGACGCCTCATCGATCAGCCGGTTTATGATCTGGTTCGGGCCCGCCAGTTCGGTATTCGACATCACGACGTTCGTTCTGCTGTATACCTACATCTGCCCGTTGGTGTTCGGGGGGACGTATGAGACGCTGGACGCGGGCACACAACTCCTGTTCGTGAGCCTCTTTCAGGCGGGGTGGTTCGTGGAATCGCTGTGGACGCAGACGCTGGTGCTCCATATGCTGCGTACGCCCAAGGTTCCGTTCCTGCGCAGCCGGGCCTCGTGGCAGGTGACGGGGCTGACTTCGCTCGGCATTTTGGCGGGAACGTGCATCCCGTTTACGCCCGTGGGTGAGGCCCTCGACATGATGCCGCTTCCGGGCGCGTTCTTCCCGTGGCTGTTCGCCACGCTTGCGGCCTACATGCTGCTGACGACGACCCTTAAGGGCATATTCATCAAAAAGTACGGAGAATTGTTGTAAGAAAAGGCTGTGCCGCAGGAAACGGTTGGTGCTTTCTTTCTTGAAATTCCAAAGGAATAACCAATAAAATGCCCCAATCATGGAGCCATCAGCGGGAAAATCAGAAAAAAAGTCTATACATTGTGAAAATAAAAGGCTGTGTTATAGAAAATGGTTGATGCTTTTTCCTTGAAGCTCCAAAGGGATAACCGGAAAAATGCCTTAGCCGTGGCTCCCGCCAAGGGAAAAACCGGAGAAAAAGGCCGTATTTTCACCGCACTGTGGAGATGAAACAACCATAAACTATAACAGAAAACTATAATAGAGCCAAATAAAAAGACCATATACTAGGCCGTGCCGTCTTTTATATATAATTAATTAAAATCATTGAATAATTTTTAAACTTGAATAATGATTTTAATGATTTCAATATATTATATATAATTGACGACATGGCCTAGACAGAGCCCAAGAAAAAACGGCTGGCGGTGCGGAGGAATCCCTCCCAGCCTTAGCCGGGACGAACTCCCTCCGCGCCGCCTCCCCACTCGTCAAAAGTCTTGGGAAGGAGAGAGGAGGGGGCGCGGGGGAGGGGAGAGGAAAGCCCTTCTCCAGAAGGGTTTCCTCTCCCCTCCCCCGGTATATTCATTCCCCCGGCTTTTTAAACAATAGGCGTCCCGTTTTCGAGACAGGGGCAAAGCGTAAAATGCGTGTGGAAGGCCTTCTTGATCAGCTTTTGGCTGCGCCCGATCTCTTCGATTTCGATGGGGCAGGCCTCGGAAGCGTGGAGGCACAGCTCCAGTTCCCCGCCCGGCGTGCGCCCGAAACGGGCCGAACGGATGATCTGGCGGTGGCTTTTGTCCATGCGCTCCGCAAGTGTCAGGAACAGGGACAGCAGGCGCACCTCTTCCCGGATGCCTTCATCAAGCTGGAGGAACAGCGGTATTTTCTTGGAGGGCCGCTTGCGGTGGAAGAACGCCAGCGCCGCTATGAGCTCGATTTCGCGTTCCGTGAAGCCGAGCAGCTCCGTGTTGCGGATCAGATAGTGGCTGTGCGCGTTGTGGTTCGCAAAGGAAATGAAGATCCCGATGTCGTGCAGCAGGGCGGCATAGTACAGCAGCTCGCGCGATACGGGCGGGGCGTCGTGCAGCCCGATGGCCCGCGCGCTGTCGAACAGCTCAAGGGCCAGCTTCGCGATGTGCCGGGAATGTTTCTCCTCGAAGCGGCAGAACCGTGCAAGCTGGAGGACGCTTTCCTCGCGGGTGGAGAGGCGGGCGCCTGCCTTCTGGGGATGCGTCCGCATGAGGTAGTCGACGAGGATGCCGTTTTGCAGGTTGCGGTTGCTGATGGCCACGCTCTCGAATCCCTGTTCCTCCATGATGGTCTGGAGGATGGCCGCGCCCGCAATGATCACGTCGGCCCGGTTGGGATTGATGCCCGGCATGGATTTGCGTTCCTCAAGGGTGCGGGAACACAGTTCCTTGACGGCGCGGCGCAGGCCGTCATAGCTGAGGACATGCTTGGAAGCCGTGGAAGCCCTGCCCGTGCGCGCGGCGTCCTGCTGCTCCAGCGCGGCGGCGATTTCCGCGAGGTTCTGGGCCGTGCCCGAACTGGCGACGGCTTCGGGGATCTCGAACCCCGCGATGCGCTGGAAGGAGTGCAGGGCCTCGTTGCGGACGTAGCGTTGCAGCGCCGCGTAGGTATAGGCGGAAACCGGCCCTTTGTTGTCCTCAAAAAACAGGTTGGTCAGGCGCACGCAGCCGAGCTTGAGCGAATCGAGGTTCGCATAAGACTGCGAATCGCCCACGATGAGCTCGGTGCTGCCGCCGCCGATGTCGATGAACAGCCGGAGGCTTTTGCTCTGCTCCAGCCCGCTGGAAACGCCGAGGTAGATGAGGCGCGCCTCTTCGCGGCCCGATACGGCCGTGAAGTCTATCCCGGTCTTTTCCTGCACGCGGCGGATAAATTCGGGGCCGTTGACGGCGTCGCGCACGGCAGCCGTGGCGATGGCGATGATTTCCGTCGTCCCATAGACCGCGCACATTTCCGCCAGCCCGCGCAGCACAGCAATGGTGCGGGCCATCGTTTCTTCCTGAAGGCGGCTGTGGGTGAACCCGCCTTCTCCGAGGCGAACCATGTGCTTGACTTGGTTCAGGATCGTCGTGGAACCGTCCGCATGGACGCGGACGAGCAGCAGGCGCACCGAGTTGCTGCCGAGATCAATGATGCCGATGACTTTTTCCGTCCGGCCTAGTTCTCCTGGCATACGCATTCCAGCTCCCGTCCAAAGACGTGCATAAACAGATCGCCCTTTTTGATGACGCGCTCCATTTCCGCGGAACAGTCTCCTGAGCACTGGACGGCGATGATGACCTTGTGCTTTTTGACGGCGACGGCAAGGTTCCCGACGACGCCCGTGTGGGTGTAGTCGAGCGCGTCCGCAATGCGGAGCAGGGACGCCGCCTTGCGCAGCGCCTTCCGGTCGCTTTTTTTCAGGGCGTCGAAACGGGCGTGCCGACGCGAGGGCCATGCCTTGCGGTGGTAGCGGGCGAGCAGGGCGACCCACGGGCGGTCGTCCTCGTGGATGTTCAGGCTGAGATCTTCCTCAATGAGGCGCATACTGATTTTATGGTGCCCCTTGCGGCCTTCGGCGAACCCGATGTCGTGCAGCTGCGCCGCGAGGTGGAGCCTGTGCCCCCAGACGTCGTCGAGCCCGTGGAGCTCGGCGAGATCCTGAAACAGGGTCGCGGCGATGGCGGCTACACGCTGCCCATGCGTCAGCGAATCGGCCATGACCGGCGATTCGGGCATGACCGCCGTGGTGAGGGGCGTTTCCCCGCCGCGTTCCACCGCTTCGGCGGCAGGGGCGGAACAGGCTTCCGGGCACGGTTCGGAGCAGGGGGCGGACAGGGCCGGGGCGGAGGCATAGGCTTTTGGGGCGGCCACGGCTTCCGCTGCGGCTGCGGGTTTCGGGGCGGATTTCTGTTTTGCGGGCTCAGGCTGAACGGGTTTCGGCTTCCTGCCGGCCCTAGGGGCCGGTTTGGGCTGCGGCTTTCCGGCGGGAACGGTTTTCGCCGTCCTTGCGGGCCGCTTCTCCGGGGCCGCCTGAGGCTCCTGCAACTGGTCTTTCGTATGTATGGTCATGATTTTTTCCTTTTGGACGTTTGAGGATCAGGCACACTCCCGGCTGCGGCGCATCATGGTTTCCTGTGCGTTGACGGGCTGTTCTTCCTTGCCGGGCTTGATGCGGCAATAGGTACCGTCTTCCTGAAGCCGCCATGTCTGCTGGTTGTCGCGGAGGTGTGTTTCCAAAATATCGTTGCGCAGGCACGCCCGCAATCCGGGATCGCGGATGGGGACAAGCACTTCAATGCGCCGGTCAAGGTTACGGGGCATGATGTCGGCGCTGCCGATATAAAGGCGGCCTTCCCCATTGGCGTTGAACCAGTAGACGCGGGCGTGTTCCAGAAAACGCCCGACGATGGAGGTCACCTCGATGTTGTCGCTGATGCCCTTCACGCCGGGGCGCAGGCAGCAGATGCCGCGCACCTGAAGCCGGACGCGCACGCCCTCCATAGAAGCCCTGTACAGGGCCCGGATAACGTGCTTATCCACCAACTGGTTGCATTTGAAAATGATTTCGCCGTTTCCGTATTGCTGGTGCAGGGCTGTCTCGCACTGGATCATCTCCAGCAGGGAGCGGCGCATGGACAGCGGGGAGACGAGCAGTTCCCTGTATTGCTCGCGGTGGGCGTATCCGGTCATGACGTTGAAGAGATCGGTCACGTCCGCGCAGATGTCCGGGTTGGCGGTGATCAGCCCCATGTCGGTGTACATCTTGGCGGTGGAGGGGTTGTAGTTGCCGGTGCCGATGTGCACGTAGCGGGAAACCCCATCCGGTTCGCGCCGAACCACAAGGCAGAGCTTGGCGTGTATCTTCATGCCGACGAGCCCGTAGACCACGTTGACGCCCGCCTTTTCCATTTCCTCGGCCCACGTGATGTTGCGCTCCTCGTCAAAGCGGGCTTTCAGCTCGACCACGGCGGTGACCTGCTTGCCGGATCGCCGGGCTTCGATAAGGGCCTTCACGATGGGCGAAGCGTTGCCCACGCGGTAGAGCGTCTGTTTGATGGCGATGACGCCGGGATCCTCGCTGGAGCGGCGGATGAAATCCAAAACCGGGGTGAAGCTGTCGTAGGGATGGAAGAGGAAAATATCCCGGCTCTGGATGTGCGCATAGATGTCGCCTTCCTGAAATACGCTCGGCGTGTGTCCGTAAAAGGGGGACTCCTTCAAGCCCGGCCTGTCCACGCCGTAAAGGGCCATGAGTTCGGAAAAGGCCAGCGGCCCCTTGACCCGGTAAATCTGGAACGGCTGCATCCCCAGCCGTTCGGTCAGGAACGCGCTGAGCTCCTTGGCCGTGCCGTGGGCTATCTCAAGGCGCACCACGTCGCCGAAGCGCCGCTGTTCCACCAGATCCTTGACGGCCTCCAGCAGATCGTCGGCTTCGTCCTCCTCGATTTCCACGTCGGTATTGCGCGTGATGCGGAACAGCCCGGCGTTGATGACAGTGTTGCCGGGGAACAGGGAACCGAGGTATTCGGCAATCAGATCCTCCAGCAGGATGATGTCGCTTTCACGGACGTTGGCGTTGAAGCCGAGCGAGGCATAGGTTTTGGCCTCCTTGTTCCGGGGGATGAAGACGAAGCGGGAGATGTTGTTGGGGCACTTCAGGCGCGCGAACCGGGTCACGCCGTCACGGCTGCGCAGTTGGATGATGAAGTTGAGGCTGGTATTGGAGATCATTGGAAAGGGGTGGCCCGGATCGATGGCCTGAGGGGTCAGGATAGGGTAGATTTCGTTCCTGAAATAGCCGTCGAGGAATTTGCGCTGCTTTTCCGAGAGGTCCGCATAGCGCATCAGGCGTACGCCCTTGTCGTGCAGCTGCGGGGCCAGCCGTTTGCGCCAATGCTCCTGGGCGCGGGAAACCAGAATAAGAACCTTGCGCCGGATTTCGGCGAGCTGTTTGGCCGGCGTCATGCGATCCGGCGACGAGGATATGGCCCCGCTGCGGTACTGGCGATGGATGTTCGCCACCCGGACCATAAAGAATTCGTCGAGGTTGTTGTAAAAGATGGAAAGGAATTTAAGCTGCTCAAGGAGCGGGAGGCCGGTATCCGTGGCTTCGTCGAGCACCTTTGCGTCAAAGTCCAGCCAATTGATTTCCCGGTTCAGGTACAGGTTGGGACAGGCCAATTCACTGATTTCTTCCGTAGCGCACAGTTGTTCCGGGTATCCTTCGGAATCTTTGGAAACCACGATCGCTCCTCCTTCGCATGGCGGCATGGATGCAGGTCTTGTAGCAGGCGGGCCTTGGAAGTATGTTACAACAATATGACGATTGTGTGAAAAAAGTCCAGAGTATAAGAAGGTTGAAAATACGGGCCGATTCCGGCGCGGCTGATGGATGTTTTTCCCCTCTTCGGCAGGAAATTGCCGGGGAAGGGCGACGGCTGCGGGCCCTCTTTCGGCAATTCGGAAATCCTTGCCGAAAGAAGTGATTTGTGGGAGTTAAAGAATAAGCTGCGCCATAGAGGATGATTGATGCTTTTTTCCTTGCAGTTCCAAAGGAATAACCGGCAAAATGCCTTGGCTATGGATTCCGCCAAGGGGAAAACTGGAGAAAAAAGGCCGTATTTCCACCGCGCTGTAGAGATGAAACAGCCATATGCCATGACAGAATCAAAGAATATGTTTGCCTGCCTGAAGAACTTTTCCCCACATGGGTGTGAGGAGCGACGATGCAGCGACTGATACGGCACGGAGAACGAAGGGCGTTCGATACCGGCGTATTGCGGGAAGGCGGGAACTGCCGGAGCGTCTTGTATGCCCTCGGCGTCTTGTTGGCCTGCCTGCTGGTGAGTTATCTTTTCCTCTTCCGTCTGGAGCATGTCCGTGTGCTTCAGGAACGGGAAAAAGCCCGGTACGTCGTCGACAGCTACGCCACGAAAATCCAATATGTCGTCGCCAACGCCTTTTCGAGCGCCTATCTGGTGGAAGCCCTGCTGCGGCAGGGGGAGGGCCGGATCCCGGATTTTTATTCCTACGCCGAAGAGCTGGTGAAGATGCACCCGAGCACCATCAACATCAATCTGGCCCCCGGCGGCGTCGTTGCCAAAGTGTATCCGTTTGAGCGCAACAAGAAGGCCATCGGGCACGATTTGTTCGCCAATGCCGAGCGTTCCCGCGAGGCGCTGCTGGCGCGGGATTCGGGCAGGGCCACCATTGCCGGCCCGTTCGAGCTGATTCAGGGCGGCTACGCGATGGCGGTCAGGCTTCCCGTGTTCATGGGTGAGCCGGAAGGGGACATTCCGGCGCAGGAGACGTTCTGGGGGCTCATCTGCGTGACCTTCGCCTTTCCGGACGTGCTCGATCCGGTGAAACTCGAATACCTCGACAAACAGAACTATGTGTATCAGCTTTCCCGCATCCACCCCGATACGGGGGATCGGGTTGTGCTGCTGCGTTCCGCCGAAACGCTGATCGAGCCCGTGGAAAGGAAGGTGCACCTGCCCAATGCGGACTGGATCCTGAGCGTGACGCCCAAGGGCGGGTGGAACTGGAGCATCCGGTACGCTTCTTTCGGCATCGCCACCTTCATCAGCATCCTGTTCTCATGCGTGGTGGGTTTGGCCGTGGATCTTGCCCATCAAAAGAAGCGGCTGGAATTGATGTCGGAGCACGATCCCCTGACGGGGCTTCCCAACCGCCGCGTCTTGTTCCGTGAGCTGGAGAAGGCGATGGAGGCGAAGCGGCCCTTTGCGCTCTGTTACATGGATCTGGACGACTTCAAGCAGGTCAACGACACGTACGGCCATGATTGCGGCGACCAGTTGCTGAACGGGTTCGCGGAACGGCTCCAGAGCGCCCTGTCGACGGCGGGCACGCTGATCCGGCTGGGCGGCGACGAGTTCATCGCTATCCTGTACGGCGTCAGCGATCGGCGCATTGCCGGGGAGCGGTTCCGCCGGATGCTGGAAGCCATCGGAAGCGAACCCTACCATTTTGAAGGCACAGACCTGAACCCCACGGTGAGCATGGGGCTGGCGCTGTACCCTTCCGAGGCCCATTCCTTGGAAACGCTGATGCGGCTGGCCGATGCCGATATGTACGGACACAAGAAGCGCCGCCGTTGCCGGAGCGGGGCAGGAATGTCCCCGTCGGCTGATGGGGCGTCATGTTGTACGGGCGTGTAAGTCCACCGTATTGCATCTGGGAAGGGTAATAAGATTGGCTCTGTTATCGTTTGTGGTCGTTTCATCTCCATAGTACGGTGAAAATACAGCCTTTTTCTCAGGTTTTCCCCTTGGCGGGATCCACGGCCAAGGCATTTTTCCGGTTATCCCTTTGGAGCTTCAAGGGGAAAAGCATCAACCATTTTCTATGACACAGCCATAAGATTTGCCCTGCCATAGCATATGGCTGTTTCATCTCCGCAGCATGGCGAAAATACGGGCTTTTTATCGGGTTTTCCCCTGGCGGGCTTCATGGCTGGGCATTTTATTTGGTTATTCCTTTGGAACTTCAAGAAAAAGGCATCAGCCGTTTCCTCTTAAGTGCAGACTGTTATGGGTATCCCCTGTATGGAAAGATGCGAGGGGGGGGTAACCTTTTGCCGTTCTGATGGTTTTGGGGGGCGTCAAAGGGCGCAGGGGTACGGTTTTTCTCCCGGCGTTTGTCTGGAATCTTGCCTGCCGTGGGTAGCCTCCAATGGGAGCCTGCTCAGGGAGCGGTTCAGAGATGCCATTGGGCCTGACAGGGGAAGCGCCGGAAAACTGTCTATTATAGTTATAAAATACGGTATATTATGTTTTGTAAGGGGGCCGTCTTCGGACAGCCTCCTTTTTGTTTTGCCGAAAAGGAAAGGGGGGAGCAGAGAAAAAATATATTATTGATCTTGACTTTCATTTTCATATACGGCAGATCTGTTTCCAACAGAACGGAATGGAGGAACGCTATGAGTTGGTTATCTCAGACAGCGGACGCGGAACCCGCGTTGGATGTTGCGTCGCCTGTTTCACGGGCTGTTCATGGCATATGGGAAGCGGACGAGCTGTTTAAATGCCCGCTTGTCGGTATGGGGATCACGCTTGCCGAACAGAAGCATCTCTTGAAGAAAATGTCGCTTCCGGCGATCGAACTCACGCCGTTTGAGATGCATGAGCTGTTCGTCAACGCCGCCGCCACGGAAAACCCTCTGTCCCGGAAGATGAGCCAGTTGCTCCGCCGGAAGTACGAACGCGAGGCCGTCCCGCTGCGGCTTTTGAGTGAAGAGGACTTTCTCGCGCAGTGGAAGAAGGCATTTTCCATTGGTTCGTATGTGGGGTTTTTGTGGGCGGCGGCCACGCGCGAGCTTTCGGATGAAGCCCGCCGCACGGTCTATGGCGCGGTTCATATGGCCATGCACAGCGTCGCGGAGGAACAGACGCGCACCCGGCGTTTTATCGCCGAACTGGAACGCAAGAACGAGCAGCAGGCCAACCGCATCCGGCTGTTGAAGGAACGCGAAGCGGCTTCGCGCAGCGGCATGGAACAGGCGGAAGAAGGCAGGCGTGCGCTTGCGCAGGAAAATGCCGCGCTCCGGGATGAACGCAACCGCCTGAAAGCCGAACTGGACGCCATGTATGAGGCGTCCACGGCGTTGTGGGAAATCAGGGGGCCGGAACTTGAAGCGGAGAACGAGAACCTCCGGGAGGCGCTCGCATCGCTGACGCAGCGTTTCGAGAGCCAGCGAGAACTGGTCAATTCGCTGCTCAAGCAGGGAAGGGCCCGTTTCGAGCAGGGGGCTGGCGCAGCCGCTGATTCCTGTGGAACCTGTTGCGGCAGGGACTGCGACGAGAGCTGTCCTTCTTTCGATCTGTGCAGCAAGCGGGTGCTCATCGTTGGCGGCGTCGAGCGTATGGAGTCGCTGTACCGCGAGTTTATCGAAGGGGGCGGCGGCGTCCTCGATTATCACAACGGTTCCTTGCAGGGCGGCACGCGCCAGCTTGAGCGGAGCCTCAGGCGTGCGGACATCATCCTCTGCCCTGTGAACTGCAACAGCCACGGCGCCTGCATCAAAGTGAAGAATCTGGCGAAGAAGCACAACAAGACGTTTTATATGTTGCCGAACGGGAGCCTGAGCACCATTTCCCGCCTTTTGGGGAACGAGGCCGCCCGGCAGGAAGGAGAACGTGCATGAGCACCGATTTTCAGATGAACTACCATCACAACAAGGACAACCTGCATGTGAAAGTGCAGGGCATTTTTGACGGCAACTCCGCCCATGAACTGCTGAACCTCTTTTTGAGGGAATACAGGTGCGGCGGCAGAGTGTTCGTCGATACGGCGGGGGTAAGCGAAGTGTTGCCGTTCGGCAGCAAGGTGCTGCAGGCGCGTTTGTGCCAGACGCCTGTTCCGGCGTCGCAGTTGTTCTTTAAGGGCGAAAACGGGTTCAGCATGGCGCCCTCCGGGAGCCGTGTGCTTATCGTGCCGCCCCGCAAGAAAAAAAGCGGATGCTGTGGGAAGTGTGCGCACTGCACGTGCCACGGCGAACACGGGCACGGGCATGAGCATGGGCACGGGCACGGAGGGTGCGGGTGTCGCGGCGAACACAATCACGAACATTAACTTTTTTCCAAGTGGAGCTTTTTCATGAGCAATGTACTTATCGTTTACGGGTCCACCACCGGCAACACGGCGGATATTGCCGAATACCTCGGCGGGCGCCTTCGGGCTGCGGGGCATGTCGTCGATGTCCGGGATGCCGCCGACGTTTCCCCGGACGGCCTGTGTGAAGGCCGGGATGTCGCGCTGTTCGGGTGCTCCGCGTGGGGGACTGATGAAGTCGAACTTCAGACGGATTTCGAGCCGCTGTTTGAAGCCTTTGATCGTATCGGCGTCAAGGGCGTCAAGACCGCGTGCTTTGCGAGCGGGGACAGCTCGTTTGAGCATTTTTGCGGGGCGGTGGACGTCATCGAGGCGCGTTTGAGCGAACTCGGCGGCATCCAGATTCAGGAAGGCCTGAAGCTCGACGGCAATCTCTCGTCGAACGAAAGTGATGTGGAAGATTGGGCCAACCGGCTGTTGGCGGCCCTGTAACCGCATTTTTTTATACAAATATATTGAAAATGAAATTCAATTATAATAGACTGTGGGCGAGTTAGGCACTCCGCAGCCGTTAAGCCTGAAGCGCGGGCCGGAGTGCAGGGCCCGCGCTTTAATCTTTTTTGAACCGTTATGTAAGGGTGGGGTATGTCAGGCGGACAAGTCCATGTTGATCCTGAGACGATGTTTACGCGCTTCCTGCGCGGAAAAGGTTGTCACAACACGCAGCAGCGGCGGGCCATCGTTTCCGTGTTTTTTCAGGAGGAGGGGCATCTGACCATTGACGATCTGTACGGCCGGGTTCAGCGGCATGATCCGACGGTGGGGCAGTCCACGGTGTACCGCACGATGAAGCTGTTGTGTGAGGCCGGGCTTGCCAAGGAAGTCTCTTTCGGCGGGGGCGTCGTCCGGTATGAGCAGGCCAGCGACTGGCACCATGATCACCTCATCTGCGAGCGTTGCGGCAAGAGCATCGAGGTTGTCGATCCCAAGATCGAAGCCTTGCAGGAGCGCCTTGTCCGCCAGTACGGATTTACGCCCACGCAGCACAGGCTGTACCTGTACGGCATTTGCCCGGAATGCCTCGCCGGGCAATCTTCTTCAAAATAGGTTGTAATAAAAAGCATTCCATTTTTCGGTAAAAACGGTTGACAGGCCGGGGGTGGAGTGTGTACATCTGCGGCCGGAAAGTTCGACTAGTAAAACTTAATATTGTTCAATGTACTTTTGATGAGAACCCGGAGGGGTCATGACTGAAATCCGATTGGAAAAAAGCCTTCCGTCCGAGCAGGAGCGGGTAGGGCAGCCGGGCGTTCCGGTTGAAGGGATCGAGCGCTACTTCGCCAAGGAAGGGGTTGATCCGCTGCCGTATGCGTTTGAAGGCAAGATCGCCGTCCATCCCGGCCTCGGCGGTGCGCGCGTGGAGAAGCAGGACTTTGAGGCGACGCTGGAACCTCTGCTGGCGCAACCGAGGAAGGGAAAGACCGTAGCCTACATCCATGTGCCGTTTTGCGAGACGCACTGCCTGTACTGCGGCTTCTACAACAAGGCGTACCGCAAAGACGAAAGCCGGATCTACGCCGACGCGCTCATTCAGGAGCTGCACCTGTGGCGGGGGCGCCCCGGACAGGATGCCGGGCCGGTACACGCCGTCTATATGGGCGGGGGCACGCCCACGGCACTTCAGGCGGACGATCTCCGGCGCATTTTGAAGGAAGTCCGCGCCGTGCTGCCGCTCGCCAACGACTGCGAGATCACGGTGGAAGGGCGGCTGTCGAATTTCGGCCCTGACAAGATGGAAGCCTGCTTTGATGGCGGTGCGAACCGTTTTTCGCTTGGGGTGCAGAGCTTTGACACGGAGATCCGGCAGGCGATGGGCCGTGTGTCCGATCGCGATACGCTGATCCGGCAGCTTGAGCTGTTGCAGAGCTATGATCAGGCCGCCGTCATCGTGGATCTCATCTACGGCTTCCCCATGCAGACGATGGATCGCTGGCTGGCGGACATCGCCACGGCCCAGTCGCTCAAGCTCGACGGCGCGGACTGTTACCAGCTCAACGTGTACCGGAACACCCCGCTTGCCAAGGCCATTGAGAGCGGCCGGCTTCCCGCCGGGGCCGACATCCCCATGCAGTCGGCCATGTTCGCCGCAGGGGTAAAGGCCATGCAGAAGGGGTTCTTCCGCCGCCTTTCAATCAGCCACTGGGCCCGGACGTCGCGGGAACGCAACCTGTACAACCTGTACGTCAAAGGCCGTGCCCACTGTCTGGCGTTCGGCCCCGGCGCTGGCGGCAATCTGGACGGGTTCTTCTACCTGAACCAGTCGGACTACCGCGCGTGGCAGGAAGAAGTCCGGGCCGGAAGCAAGCCCATCGCCATGCTGTTCCGCCCGTTCCCGCAGGGCAAGCTGTTCAAGGCCATCGCCGAGGGGATGGAGCAGGGCTGGCTGGACATGCCGGGGCTGGAAGCGGCTTATGGTATCCCGGTGGGCGAAATATGGAAACCCGTGCTTGAGCAATGGGAGCGGGCGGGTCTTGTCGAACGGGACGGGGCCTTTGTCGTGCTCACGCTCGCCGGGCAGTTCTGGCAGGTGAACCTTTCACAACTGTTGCTTGATTATCTCAAGCGTTCTTTGGAGGACTGATGTTTGTAAGGAAGATGCTGGCCCGCGCCTTGCCGTTGACGGCGCTGGGCTTGGCGGCGTGGTGCCCCGCGTATGCCGTGGAGGAGCCGATCAAAGCGGACGACGTGTACGTGACGGCCACGAGGGTGGAAAAGGAATTGCAGGACGTTCCCATGAGCGTTTCCGTCATGACGAGCGAGGACATCAAGCGTTCCCCAGCCCGGACCATCGGCGAGCTTTTGCAGGACATTCCGGGTGTAGAAATCAACAATTCCGGCGGGCAGGGCTTTAAGCGCATATCGATCCGCGGCGAAAGCCCCAACCGGGTGCTGATCCTCATCGACGGGCAGAAGCTCGTGGAAAACAAGTCGATGGACGGCACGCCCCTGTTGTCGATCCGTCCAATGTGGAGCGCGTGGAAGTCATCAAGGGCCCCGCGTCCGTGCTCTATGGCTCGGAAGCCATCGGCGGCGTGGTCAACATCATCACCAAAAAGGGCGGTGATAAGCCGATTCAGGGCGAGGCGTCCGTGGCCTACAACGGCGCATCCAACGGTTTTGCCGAATCCCTGTCGGCTTTCGGCGGCATGAACGGATTCAAATACCGCGTGTCCGGCTCATACAGCGATCAGGGGAACCTGCGCACCCCTGACGGCGAAGCGCCGAATACCTCCTTCCGCCAGAAGGAAGGCAGCGCGTTCCTGAGTTATGACTTTTCCGACAAGTTCACGGTCGGCGGCGGGCTGGACAGCTTCAAAGGTTCCATCCATGCCGGAAGCATGGAGCCCGGTTATGAAGATTTTGCCGTGAACGTTCCCAAGTGGCAGCGCGATAAGGTCTATGCCTTTGCCGAAGCCAAAAACGTGACGCCGTGGCTTTCCCGTGTGCGCTTCGATGCGTTTTGGCAGGAGAACGAAAAGGAAATGACCAACGAGGTGAACACGGATCCGGTCATTACACAGATGCCGCTGGTCGTCACCAACAATGCGGATAACCGGAACAAGCAGCTCGGTTCTTCGTTGCAGATGGACTGGGCCATCGGTGACAACCATTACCTGATCACCGGATATGACATCAGTTATGATACACTGAAGGCCGATACGAGAGCTGCGGCTTCCACTTCTGTGGAGCGCATCCTTGCCACCGGTATCTTGGACGGTGCGCCTCCTTTTGCGCAGCAGATCGCGGCGGCGTCTATGGCAAAAAGCATTCCGTACACCTCTACGGCCTACCACGAGGGTGACATGCTGACCAACGCCCTGTATGCACAGATGGAGTCGGTTCTGCCCGCCGATTTTACGTTGAGCTACGGGGTGCGGTATACGTGGGTTCAGTCCGAGATGAAACATGCCGAAGGGAGCAAGACCAATTCCGAAGGTACGAATCCGTATGATGTGGGTACGGAAAGTTCCTCGAACAATTCCCGGCCTGTCTTCAACGTGGGCCTTACGTGGTCGGGCATCCCGGATCTGACGCTGCGGGCCACCTTTGCGCAGGGCTTCCGCGCTCCTTCGCTGCAGGAAAAATATGTGATGTCCGCGATGGGCGGCGGGACGATCCTGCCGAACCCCGGTCTCAAGCCGGAAACCTCGAACAGCTATGAAATCGGGGCGCGGTATGTCCACGATGGCCTGTCGGTAGACGTCGCGGCCTTCTATTCCGATGCGGACGACTACATTTACAACTCCACCATCAATGCGGCGGAGCAACTCTCGCGCTATGTCAACGTCTCGTCGGCAAAGACCCACGGGGTGGAACTGGCGGCGAGCTATGATTTTGAAAACGGCCTCACGCCGTATGTTTCCGCGACATGGATGCGGCGCAAGTTCGACTACGGCACGCTGACCACATGGAAAACCGGCGTACCCGAATGGTCGGGCAGGGCTGGTGTGCGCTTCAAGCACGCCCTGAGCGAAAATGTGGACTTCAACGCCGACGTGTACGGGCGGTTCTCCTCGAATTCCATCGAGGAAACAACCGAAGAAGAGACGTTCCATTACAACAACTGGCAGACGGCGAACGTGGCTTTTGGCTTCGACTTTGGCGACGAGAAGCAATATTCTGTCACCGCCGAAGTCCTGAACCTCTTCGACAAGCGGTATCGTCAGGACGACAGCATTTTGGAACCCGGCCTGCACGCCAACATCAAGTTTGGGATGAGATTCTGATTTCGTGAGAGAGTTTGTACTTTTGTATTGAAATTGAATTTCATTTAGATTATCAAAAGCTCCTCCCGCGCTGCACGGCAGCGGACGCCCACGGCATGGCCGTGCGGCGTCAGGCGGAGGAGAGGAAGGAAAACGGATGCCGTCACAGGTTTTCAACCGTCATTACTGGAGCGCGCAGGAACTCGTCGTCCTTGGCGTTTTCTCGGCTGCCGCCAAGCTTTCCACCCTGCTGGTCGCGCTGGTGGGGGGAGGGATGAACCCGGTGAGCCTGCTCGCCAAGAACCTCATTTTCACCACGCTGCTCGTGGTCATGCTCTACAAGGTGCGCAAGCCGGGGACATTGGCCCTGTTTGTCCTTGTGAACATGCTCATCAGCATGCTTCTGCTTGGCGGCAGCGTGACGCTTCTTCCGGCCATGCTGCTGGCGGCGGGATGCGCCGAGGCTGTGATGGCCTGCTCCGGTGGGATGCGGAAGCCGTGGGCGCCCGTGCTGGGCGTCGCGGTGTATGATCTCACTTCAAAAGTTTTTTCACTGGGCGTCTCGTGGCTGTTCATGCGCGAGAGCCCGGCCTTGTTGTATGTCATCGTTCCCATTGTGGTCATTGGCTACGTGGGATCGCTGTGCGGGCTTTTTTCCGGCGTCCGCGCCGTTCGGGAGCTGCGTCATGCAGGCATTGTCCGTAACTAAGGGTTCCGTCTGGGGTGGCGGGCTGCACGCGGTGGATACGCGGGCGAAGATGTTCGTCAGCCTGCTGGCGTCCGTGGCTACGGTGGCCCTGTCCGCTGTTGAGCCGCAGATGGTGCTTTTCGGCATGTCCCTGGTGTATGCCCTTGGGATGCGGCGGTTCCGCATCCTGCTGATCGGGTATGCTGTCCTTGTCGGCATGTCGCTGCTGGCTATGGGCTGTGCGTTCGGGATGAGCCTGCTGATCCCGTCCATGCCCCCGTTTTCGGCGGTGTCGCTGGTGGTGCCGTTCCTGCGCATGGCGACGATGCTGAACGTGATCCTGCCGCTGGCCTTTTCCTGCCGGGTGCAGAGCCTGCTGACCTCCCTGAAGAGCCTGCACCTCCCGTTTTGCCTGTATCTCCCGGCGGCGGTGATGATCCGCTTCATCCCCACGTTTTTGCATGACGTCAAACAGGTTTCGGAGACGCTTCGGATACGCGGCTGGCGCATGACCCCGTGGAATGCCTTCCGCCATCCTGTACTGATGATCCGGCTGGTGTTCACGCCGCTGCTGTTCCGTTCGCTGAAGACGTCGGAAGAGCTGGGCATCGCCGCCGAACTCAAGGGCCTCGGCTACGGCGAGGGGATGCGCCCTTACCGTAAGCTGGTCTGGAAGGCGTCCGATACGTGGCTTTTGATCGCGGCCTGTCTCGTGGCCGTTGCGGCTGTGCTGTGCCAGAATGCCGTGGGGTGGGCTCCGCTGGAAGGGGGGATGCGCTGATGATCCGTTTTAAAAACGTGACCTACACGTATCCGTTCCAGACGCGCCCGGCGGTTTCGGATATTTCGTTTTCGGTGCGGCCCGGCGAACTGGTGCTGTGCACCGGGGCCAGCGGCTGCGGCAAGTCCACGCTGATGCGCCTCGCCAACGGCCTGTGCCCCCACTATTTCCAAGGGGCGCTGGAAGGGCGTGTCCTGATCGGCGGCGAACCGACGGACGCCCGGCCCATCAACGTCATTGCGCGGGAGGTCGGGACGCTTTTTCAGGATCCCGAACAGCAGTTTTTCGCCCTGAATGTCGAGGACGAACTGGCGTTCGCCCATGAATGGCAGGGCGTTTCGCCTGAAGACATCGCCGCCAAGATCGATGAGGCGGCGCGGGCCTTCCGGCTTGGGCCAATCTTGTCTTCCTCCATCCACGAGCTGTCCGAAGGGCAGAAACAGAAGGTCGGGCTGGCCTCCATCCTTTCACAGGGGCCGAGGGCCCTTATCCTTGATGAGCCGAGCGCCAACCTCGATCCCGAAGCTACCGAGGATCTGGCCCGCAAGCTCGCTGAACTGAAAGCGCGGGGCATGGCGATCCTTGTGGTGGATCATCGGCTGTACTGGCTGGAAGGCATAGCGGATCGCGTGCTTGTCATGCGGGAAGGCCGGATTGCGGAACGGGGCGGTTTTGGCCTGCTGTATGACGACGCCCTGCGCGAGCGGTGCGGGCTGCGCGCCGCCCGTGTGGACGATCCCCGCCGCACGCTGCCGGACTGTGCGGCGGAACGGCTGGAGCCGGGTGAAGGCGGGCTGGCCGTTTCGGGCCTGCGGTTCGCGTACCCCGGAAAGCCGGCCCTGTTCGACGGTGTGGACGTGTCGGTTCCGGCGGGCGTGACCGCGCTCATCGGGGACAACGGCACGGGCAAGACCACGCTCGCCCGCCTGCTTACCGGCCTGAACGCCGCGCAGGAAGGGCGGTTCGCCATCGCGGGGAAGCCTGTCCCGGCGGCGAAGCTGCTTTCGAGAGTGGGGATCGTGCTCCAGAACGCGGATCACCAGCTTCATATGAAGACGGTGCGGCAGGAGCTTGAAGTCAGCCTGTCGCTGGCGGGATACGGCGCGGACGATGTGCCCGGCCTGCTGTCGCTGTTCGCGCTGGAAGGGCTTGCGGAACGCCACCCGCAGTCGCTTTCCGGCGGCGAAAAGCAGCGGCTTGTGATCGCCTGCGCCTTCGCCAAGCGCCCGGACGTGCTCATCCTCGACGAGCCCACCAGCGGCCTTGACGGGCGCAACATGCGCCGCATCGCCGACGCGCTGGATCTGCTCGCGGGCAGGGGGGCATGCGTCCTTGTGATCACCCATGATCTCGAACTGATGGGGCTGTCCTGCGCTAGGGCGCTGCGGCTGCCTCTCTCATAGCGGGTGCGTGCGGAGGGAATGCTGCCGGAAGCGAAGCCTTCTGGGGCCCCACATGAGCCATTTTTTCCGAGGCGTTTCAGACGAAGCGCCGCGGGAATGGGAATAAACGGAAACCAAACGGGAGAACGAAGTATGACGGCATCGTGTTGCCAGAAGACGGAAACGCTGGGCGAGTCCATCGCCACGGCCCTGCGGGAAAAGAAGCCGGTGATGCTGGCAAGCCTTGCGGAACGCTTCGGCGTTTCGGAACTGGAAGTCGCTGAAGCCCTGCCGGATGATGCGCGGGCCTTTGCGGGCAAAGACGCCTTTGATACGGTCTGGCAGACTCTGACCTCATGGGAAAACGCCACCTTCATCATGACGCATTTGGGCACCGTCATCGAAATCAAGGGAAAGATACCGGAAGGCAGGCACGGGCACGGTTATTTCAACCTGTCCGGCGGCAGCGGGCTCGGCGGGCATCTCAAGATCGACGATCTTGGGCACATCTGTTTCCTGTCGCTGCCCTTTATGGGTTTGGAAAGCCATTCCGTACAGTTTTTCAACGCGGCGGGCACGGTCATGTTTTCCGTGTATGTGGGCCGCGAAAACCGTCAACTCATCCCGGCCGCGCGCGAGTCGTTCTTCGCATTGCGTGAGGCCGTGGGCACAAAGGAACTGTCATGAAAGCTCTTGTCGTTTATTCGTCCCGGACCGGGAATACCCGGAAAATCGCCGAAGCCATCGCCGCCGTCCTTCCCGGCTGTGAGATCCATCCTGTGGAGTCCGCTCCCGCGCCTGAAGGGTACGATCTGGTCGCCGTAGGCTACTGGGTGGACAAAGGCATGCCCGACGCACAGGCCAAGGCTTATCTGGAAACGGTGCACGACACGAATGTGGCCCTGTTCGGCACGCTGGGCGCATGGCCTGATTCCGATCACGCCAGGGACTGCATCGCTCAGGGCGAGGCTCTGGTGAACGCTCCCGAGCGGGGGAACAAGGTGCTCGGCACCTACCTGTGTCAGGGCAAGGTCGATCCGAAGATCGTCGCCATGATGCAGAAAGTGGCTTCCGACGTGCACCCCATGACGCCGGAACGCAAGGCACGCCTTGAGGAAGCGGCCAAGCATCCCGATGAGGCCGACTGCCTCCGGGCGCAGGAAGCCTTCAAGGGGTTTGCGGGACAGGTGGCCTGACGGCCAGAAACATCAACGGGGCTTCGGCCCCGAAACCGGAAGGGCGGCTCTGCCGCCCATACATCGTGTTCAGGAAACGCTCATGAATCTTGCCTCAATTTATGCGTCCATAGGCCCGGCCGGTGTTGCGCTGATTTTCGTCGGCTGCGCGGGATTGTACCTCGCGCTGCGGAATCTTCTGTATCTGCATTTCGTTTGGCGCGACTTTAAGCGGGATTTTCTTGACATCGAACATCAGGAAGGCCGCTGTATGCGCGACGTATGCGATAAGAGCGACAATCCGCTGATCGCCATCATCCGCGATATCGTGAAGACCCACGGGGGCCACTCCGAGGACATCCGGGCCGAAGTCGCGTACCTGTTCCACCGCAATTTCGAGCAGGTCACGAAAGGCCTGTGCTGGCTGAGGCTCATTTCGGTGGTATCGCCGCTGCTCGGTCTGCTCGGAACCATCCTCGGCATGGTGACGGTGTTCCGTACAATCGCGGAAAACAGCGCCCCCAACGCCGCACAGTTGGCGGCGGGCATTTGGGAAGCGCTCATCACCACGATCATGGGCCTGTGCGTCGCAATCCCCATGCTGATGTTCTATTATTATCTGATGCTCAAATTTAAGGGCTTCCATATCGAAGCCGTGGAGCACAGCTACCGTGCGTTGGAGCTGTGCGGCGGCGCGAAGCGGGAAGCCCGGCCTGAACCACGGGGGACGAGCCATGAATGATTTCGACGAAGATGCGAGCATCGATTTGACGCCGGTCATCGACGTTATATTCATGCTCCTGATTTTCTTCATTATGACCACGACATTCAGCAAACCGGTGCTGGATATCGTGCTTCCGGCCTCGGAGACCGCCGAGGAACCCAGCCGCAAGAACGCGGAACTGTTGATTTCGGTAAAGGCCGACGGGACTATCCACTATCAGGATCAGCAACTGACGAAAGAGGCGTTGACCGCCGTGCTTGAGACGCGGCCCGAAGCGCTGCTGAATCTGTACGTCGACGAAAAGGCCCCTTTTGAAGCGTTTGTCGACGTCATAGACATCGCCAAGCTGAAGAGAGGAGGACACTTTGTTATCAGCACGCAGCCAAGTGAGCGTTAGGCCCCTGTACGGGGTGGAGGAATTCCGCAAGAGCCGCAGCATGGCGGGCAGCATGACCGGAGGCTTTGTCCTGCTGGCCTTGGCCGTGTGCCTGATGACCCCCTCCGTCAAGCTCCTCACGCCGCCGAAAGCCCCTTCATCCGTCATGTTGATGCGCGTGATCCGCCCTGAGCCGAAGCCGGAGGTGAAACCCGTTCAGCCGGACGCCATGCGCAAGCTGTTGAGCCCTGAATCGGAGATGACCATCCCCGTGCCGCCTCCGGTCGTTGAGCGGCCCAAGCCTCCGCAGGAGGCGCCCAAAACGGTGGCTCCCGAACCCGTGAAGCCGAAACCGGTCAAGAAGGCTCCTCCGGTGAAAAAAAAGCGGCCGGTGGTTCAGCAGCCGCAGAAGCCCGTGCCGCCTTCCGCCCCCGTGGGCAAACCGGTGGAGGCCCCCCCTTCGGCTACGCCGGGGACGGGTGTAGCCTCCGTGACGGCGGTCGCGCCTCCGGCTATGGTCGGGGGGACGGAGGAACGGCCGGACGACAAGAGCAAGGCGCTGGGGACTATCCTTAACGCCCTGAATCGCCATAAGCGGTATCCCCGGCAGGCGCGGCGCATCGGCGCCGAAGGGACGGTACAGCTTCTTGTGACGATCTCCGCCGACGGAAAGGTCAGCGCGTGCTCACTCGGTAAGGGCAGTGGTTTCGGCATGCTTGATGCGGCCACCGAGCGGCTCGGCGAGAAGCTCATCGGCCTTGATGTGCCCTCGGTTCGTGGAGGAAAAGGCTTTCAGGTGCTGGTGCCGGTGCGCTACTCGCTCAAGGATGCCTGATCAGGCCCCTGTTGCCTCGCCGGATCGGAGCGCCTCGATGTGGGTGCTCCTCTTGGCGTATGGGCCGTCGGTTCCGCAAGGCTCCGTATGAGGAAATGTTGAGGGGTATTCGGATTGGGGGCGTTCGCTCTGGTAAGGGAGGCCCCCCGGATTCCCCAACGCCTAGGGGGAGGGCCCTGTTGTGCCGGGTTTTCTGCCCGTGGACAATATTGGCTCTGTCATAGCATATGGTTTTTTTATTTCAGCAGGATGCTGAAAAGAGAGACTTTTTCTCCAATTTTTCCGCTGACGGACTCCATGATGGGGGAACTTTATTGGTTATGCCTTTGGAATTTCAAAAAATAAAACATCAACCGGTTCCTATGGCACAGCCACAATATTTCGGACGCCCTCGATCTGTTGGGGGAAGGCTCTTTGTAAAAGGCTGTGTTCTAGAAAATGGTTGATGCTTTTTTTCCTTGAAACTCCAAAGGGATAAGCGGAAAATGCCTTAGCTGTGGAGCCCGCCAAGGGGAAAACCGGAAAAAAGCTCTATTTTTCACCGCACTGTGGAGATGAAACAACCACATACTATAACGAGCCTCGTAAAATAGGGGTTATTCCATCTTCGCCATATGGTAAAGGGAAGCCTTTTTCCTTCAGTTTCCCCCGTTGGTGGATTCCGCGTCTGAGGCGTTTGGGGCTATCCCTTTGGAATTTCAAAAAAGAAAGCGGCAACCGTTTCCTATGGCACAGCCTTGGGAAAAAGATGGTATCCGAAAACGAGGCTTGTTCCATGTGATGCGGAGCAGGGCGGGATCAGCCGGATAGACGAGGAGGGTATATGCACCGTTTGTTGCGTGCGTTTTTTCAGAATGCCCGGAAGCCTGACGGCGCAGCCGGAAGGGTTATGCTGTGGGCCATGAACTGGGGGCACGCTTCGCTGGCAAAGTGGGGGCGGGCGCATGTGTCGCCGGATCCCGATGCCCGTGTACTCGATATAGGATGCGGCGGAGGGGCGAATCTGGCGCAGTTCCTGAAGCTTTGCCCGCAGGGGCATGTCTGTGGGATTGATTTTTCTACCGAGAGCGTTGCAAGCAGCCTTCGGAAGAACGCCGGTGCCGTCGCCGCCGGGCGCTGTGAAGTACGGCAGGGGGATGTTTCCCGGCTGCCGTATGTCGATGGTTCCTTCCATCTCGCCACCGCTTTCGAGACGGTCTATTTCTGGCCGGATGTGCCCGCCGCCTTTGCCGAGGTGTTCCGCGTGCTCAGGCCGTCTGGCATATTTTTGATCGTAAACGAAGAGTCCGGGGATTCCCGGTGGTGCGCCATTGTGGATGGGATGCGGACGTATGCGGCGGACACATTGACGGAATGGCTGCATGCCGCCGGATTTGACGACGTCAAAGCCGACATCAGGGAAGACGGGGCGCTGTGCCTCGTTGCGAAGAAAGCCCCTGATTCCGTCTGAGAGGCCAAGGCGACAGAACCACAGCGGGGCAGGGGAGCAACCTAAAAAGAACGGGAATATTCATACGGACGAATATTCCGGGTCTTTTCCGCGTGTTGGGGCCAAAGCCAAGCGCGAAGCCTTAGGGATGTGTTGTTAGTTAGATATAATCTATTGAAACTATTTAATTATTTTTTATATCTGTCATAGTGTTGGTTGCTTCATCTCAACAACACGGTGAAAATGCAGGCTTTTTCTCAAGATTTTCCCTTTAGCGGAATCCATAGCCAAGGCATTTTGCCGGTTATTCCTTTGGAACTTCAAGGAAAAAAGCATCAACCATTTTCTAGGACACAGCCTTATTTTTAAAGTCAGAAAAATATTTTAAATAATATCACATGATTATATGTAAATTGACGGCACGGTAGGGTGTCCCCGCAGGGCGTACCCCATGCGTGGTGGAGCCATATTATCGGTACTTTGTTAACGGTACTTTTTCCGCAGCTCGTCCTGCCCCATCATCTGGGTGCGCATGGCGAGCATGGGCGGCACGTTGCGGACAAGATCCCTGTCCGCATTGGCGGACTGGATATGTTCCAGCCTGATTTCTTTGTAGTCTTCCTGCCAGTTTTTCCAGTTCTCCTCGCGGCTCCGCAGGTACAGGACAAATTGCCCCAAACGCCGGATGACGTCGGGCGGGATGACATGCTCCAGTTCACAGGCCACGTCGTTGGAGACGCTCGGCCCCAGTTGGAGGATATGCTGGAAAAATTCCTGAATGACGATATGCCTGTGGGCGATGTCCCTGCCGATGTGCATCCCCGCTTCCGTCAGGTGGACGAGGCTGTAGGGCTCATAGTCTACATAGCCCATGCTTTTCAGCGCCTTCAGCGTGCTGGTGACGGTGGAACGGGACACGCCCGCCGCCTCCGCGATGGAACTGGCACGGGCCGCGCCTTCCCGGATTTCCTGATAGAAGATGATTTCTAGGTAGTTTTCCAGCACAGGTGAAAGCTGTCTGGCGTCATTCCGCTCTTCGGGCATACCGCATTCTCCTCTTGTGGCTCGTCAGGCATTCTGACGCTTTCGCATGCCGTATTCAAGCCATTTTTTTCCGGCATAGAGCCGTGCGTACCAGAATGCCGAACCCGCATTCGCACAGAGCATGGCGGCGTAGATGCCGACCGCTCCGAAGGCGTTGCCGAGTGCCCACGCCAGCGGAAGCTGGAACGCCCACATGGTCACGCAGTTGACTTTGCAGGAGACGCGTGTGGCCCCCGCCCCGGCGAAAGCCCCGTTCACAAGCATGGAATAGGTCTTGAGCGGTATGCCCGCGCACGCGAAGACGAGGAACTGCGCCGCTTGCCGGACTACCTCAGGCTGTGTGGACAACAGCCCCGCCACCGGCCCCCGGAACAGGAACAGCAGCCCCGCGCCGATTCCAAGCGCAAGGGCGGCTGAAAGGGCGAGCCGTTGGCCGAAACGGAACAGGGCTTCGAGCCTGTTCGCACCGATCAGATGCCCGCTCAGGATGGTGACGGTCATGCTCAGCGCCGCCGTGGGAAAGGTCAGAAAGCTTTCCACCCGCGAGCCGAGGGTCATCCCGGCAAGGACCGGCACCATGTCGCCGGGCAGCCCCGTGAGCAGCGACAGGATGACGAGATTCCCCATGTGGCCGGCCAAGGCGCCGAGGGCGGACGGCCCGCCCACCTTAAACAGGTAGGGCATGGCGCGCCGGGCCCACCGCCACGGGGCGAGGGATGCGCGTGTCAGGATGCCGTGCCGGACGATGGCGCACAGGTTGCAGGCGAGCCCGAGCAGGGCGGCCCCGAAGGTGCTCCACGCGATCCCCTGATATCCGTAATTGGGAAGGCCGCACAGCCCCAGCCCGAAACCTGCGCTGCCGATGAGATTGCCGACGGCGACCACGGCGATGGCGATGAGCGGGAGGCGAACCAGCTTGTAGGCCCGGAATACCGAGTTCAGCATGATCAGGGTGTAATAAAACGGCAGTTGGCAGCTATAGGCAATGATAAAGGTTCTGACCACGGGCTCCATTTCGGGGGAGACGTGCATGAGCCGGAGCGTCAGGGGCAGGCATAGAAGGCTTGCCGTTGCGATGACTGTGCCCGTAAGCCCGGCAAGCCCCGCAATCAACGCCGCGTACCTGCGGGCGCGCTGTTCGAGCCCGGCCCCAAGCGCTTGGCTGATGGTCGTCAGGCAGCCGCTTCCGGCAAGGGAGGTGATCAGCATGAGGAGGGTAAAGACCTGTGAAACGATGCCGAGCGACGCCTGTACGGATGCGTCCAGCCGTCCCGCCACCCAGAGATCCGTCATGGAAACGGCGAGATGGCACAGCATCATGCCGAGCTGTGGCACGGTGAGGGAAACGAGTTCCCGGGCGGTTGGCAGGGCATTGTTCGGCGCGGCGTTTGTAAGCATGGATTCCCCCAAAAGCCGGGAAGTAGGTCAAAAGTGCTTATTTGTCAAATAAAGTTTGACTAATCAATCTTTAAGTTTTTCCCTGAAAAAGGCCCGCTCCAAGTTGTTTTGGCTGGGGAAATGGCCTTGCTGCGTTTTCTAACGCGCAGAAATCGCATGCTATAGAAAAGTGCAGACATACAATTGAAAGTTTTTCTCACTTATATTGACAATACTTTTCAAGAATGGCATCTTTCCCCCGTTCCGGGAGGGCTCGCATCAGGGGGGTACAGACCCCGTGAAAGTCCCCCGGCGGAAAACCGTAACGCACGCAGTAAACTGCATGCGCTGGTGAAGCAGAGTGTTGTCTGGTTTTCTTAATAAAGAAAATCAAAATCAATCTTGGAGGACTGTATGCGGAGGATAGGTTTGCGCCAGATGCAGGCGGGGCAAAAGGGCAGCATCGTCAGCGTGAATGCCGACGGCGAGCTCGGGCGGCGTATCCGCGACATGGGGCTCATCCCCGGTACGGATGTGGAAGTTGTGGGCCGCGCGCCGTTGCGTGACCCGGTTGCACTGCGGCTTTTTGGGGTCACGCTGGCCCTGCGGAACCGTGAAGCCGATTATATCACTGTGGAGGTCGCATGAGTCAGGCCCATGCCGATTGCCCGCACTGCCGTCAGGACGGCGGCGGGGCGAAGCACATCGCGTTGAAAGAGGTTCGTATTGCGCTGGCGGGGAACCCGAACTGTGGAAAAACCACGGCGTTCAATGAATACACCGGAACCCATCAGCATGTGGGGAACTATCCCGGCGTCACCGTCGATAAGAAAGAAGGCTATGTTTCCATCGACGGCGTCGAAGTCCTGATGGTTGACCTTCCCGGCACGTATTCCCTGACGGCGTACTCGCAGGAGGAAATCGTCACCCGTGCCGTGCTCGCGCCTGAAAAGGCCGAGGAAAAACCCATGGCGGTCGTGGATCTGGTAGACACCTCCGCACTTGAGCGCAACCTGTTCCTTACCGTCCAGATCATGGAAATGGGCCTGCCGGTCGTGCTGGCCTGCAACATGATGGACGAAGCCCGCAAGGCCGGCATCCACGTGGACACGAAGGAACTGGGCAAGCAGCTCGGCATCCCGGTTGTGGCGACCGTGGCGCGTTCCGGCGAGGGCCTCAAGGACGCCCTGCGCGAAGCCATCGCCTTCGGCCGCCGGGGGAGCGCCCCGCTGAACATTTCCTACGGCCCGGATCTCGATCCGGTTCTCACCAAGATGGAGCGGCTCCTTACCGAGAAGGGGCTGCTGACGGATCGTTATCCTGCCCGTTGGATCGCCTTGAAGGTACTGGAAAACGATTCCGAAATCCTGAAGCAGGTGGAGCGTATGCCCGATGTGGCCGCACAGCTGCGCGCCGACCGGGAAACCGTGGCCGAACATCTTCGGGGTACTTTGCAGACGTCGCCCGAAGCCATCATTGCCGACTACCGTTACGGCTTTATCCGCGGGGTGCTGCGCAGCGGGGCCGTCCGGCGCGAATCGGCCAAGGATCGCCTTGAGCTGTCCGACAAGCTGGATAAGGTGCTGACCAATACCCTGTTCGGCCCCCTCATCATGCTTGCCGTGTTGTACGCCATGTTCCAGCTCACCTTTGTGATCGGCGCGTACCCGCAGGGGTGGGTCGAGGAAGGCTTCGGCTGGCTTGGCGAAACCGTAAGCAATCTGATGCCCGACGGCTTCCTCAAGTCGCTTATCGTCAGCGGCGTCATCGACGGCCTTGGCGGTGTCATGAGCTTCGTGCCGCTTATCGTTATTATGTTCACGCTGGTTGCGATTCTCGAAGACTTCGGCTACATGGCTCGTATGGCTTACATGCTTGACCGCGTGTTCCGCGCCTTCGGCCTGCACGGGGCTTCCGTCATGCCGTTCATCATTGCGGGCGGCATCGCGGGCGGCTGCGCCATCCCCGGCGTCATGGCCACCCGCACGCTGCGCAGCCCCAAGGAAAAGCTGGCGACCCTGCTCACGCTTCCTTATATGGCGTGCGGAGCCAAGCTCCCCGTGTTCCTGCTGCTGGTGGGCGTGTTCTTCCCCGAAAACCCCGCCCGCACCATGTTCCTGCTGACGCTGGCAGGTTGGGCCGCCGCGCTCATTATGGCGCGCATCATGCGCTCGACCATTATCCGCGGCGAATCCACGCCGTTCGTCATGGAGCTGCCCCCGTACCGCATCCCCACCCTGCGCAGCGTGCTCACCCACTGCTGGGAACGTACATGGATGTATCTCAAGAAGGCAGGGACTGTGCTTGTCGCCGTCTCCATCCTGATTTGGGCGAGCATGACCTTCCCGACGCTGGATCCCGAACAGGCCGCGCCGCTGGAAGCGCAGATCGCCACCTTGCAGGAGCAGGTGGACGCCTTGCCCGAAGGGGATGAGGCCCGCGCTCCGCTGGAGGAAGAACTGGCCGCTGTGCAGGCGACCCTCGCTGAAGAAGCCCTCCAGTACTCGTGGGCGGGACGGCTCGGCATGGCCATCGAACCCCTGACCAAGCCCGTGGGCTTCGACTGGCGCACGGACGTGGCCCTGATTGGCGGCATCGCGGCCAAGGAAGCCATCGTTTCCACGCTCGGCACGGCCTATTCGCTTGGCGAGCAGGATCCTGAAGAAGCGACGTCGCTGGCGGAACGCCTTGCGCAGGATCCGAATTGGAATAAGGCGACGGCGCTGTCCCTCATGCTCTTCGTGTTGCTGTACTCCCCCTGCTTCGTGGCCCTCGTGGTTATCCGTCAGGAAGCGGGCAACTGGGGTTGGGTTGCGTTCAGCATGATATTCAACACCGTGTTTGCGTACGGCGTGGCGGCGGCAGCCTATAGGATCTGCATGGCTGCTTTGTAGGCCTCTTTTGAAAGGCTGTGCTATAAAAATGGTTGATGCTTTTTTCCTTGAAATTCCAAAGGAATAACCGGAAAAATACCTTAGCCGTGGATTCCGCCAAGGGAAAAACTGGAGAAAAGGGCTGTATTTTCATCGCACTATGGAGATGAAACAACCGCATGCTGTAACAGAGCCTGATGAAAAACGAAATTCCACATCGAAGGAGAATGTTATGAACGAGAACATGAAGTACGGCTTGTTTTTCCTCGGCGGCTTGGCCCTTGGTGCAATCGGCGCGGTGGCGGTGAGCAAGGGCAAGCTCGACCTGAAGCCTATGGCCGCTGATCTGCTGAGCCGTGGCATGGACGTCAAGGACGCGGTGCTCGCCAAAGTGGAAACCGTGAAGGAAAATATGGACGATATGGTGGCCGAAGCCCGCCACGCGGCGGAACAGCGCCGGGAAGCGAAGGAAGAGGCCTAGCCTCTGTTTCCCGCGGGCGTTTAGCCGGTGCTCCCGGTAGGTTTCCCCCGAAAGAGGGGCAACTCCGGGAACGGAAGCGCAACGTCCTCCCCCCCCTCTCTTACGCCTCCGGGACGGCTTCATGCCGCTCCCGGAAGGCGGGCGGCCTTCCCCCGCCTTTCCTCCAAAAAGGAATTCCCATGCAGTTTTTTATTGTCCATGATGTGCCGGGGCGGGTCCGTCTGCGTGCCCGATCCGGTTTCAGCCTCCGCAAGGCGCAGGTCCTTGCGGACAGGCTCGACGCCGTCGACGGCATCGAAGGGGTGCGCGTCAATCCCCGCACGGGGAGCGTGCTTCTCTTGTATGCCACCGAGGAAGCGAAGCGGGCCGCGATCCTGTTGCTGGCGGTGCCCGCTTCGGAACAGCCTTCCGGGGATGTCGCCGTGTGCGGCGAAAACCTCCCCGAACCGGCCGGAAGGCCCAGTTGGGGGCCTTTCCTCCGCTATATTTTTATCCGGCCGTTTATGCCGGCCCTCATTCGGGTGGCTACGGCGGTGGCGGCCTCCGTCCCCTTTATCCTCAAAGGGGTTGCCGCGTTGTGCCGCGGACGCCTCAGCGTGGATGTCCTTGATGCCGCCGCCATCAGCATTTCCCTGCTGCGCCGCGATTTCAAGACGGCGCGCTTGCTGACCCTGCTCCTTGGCTTCGGTGAAGCGCTTGAAGCGTGGACGCGCAAGAAGTCGCTGGATACCCTCGCCCAGAGCCTTGCGCTTGATGTCGATACCGTCTGGGTGCGGCGCGAAGGCCGGGAGATGCACGTCGCCATCAGCGAGTTGGGCGAAGACGATCTGGTCATTGTCCGCACGGGTTCCGCCATTCCGGTGGACGGTGTGGTGGCTGAAGGCGAGGCCTCGGTCAATCAGGCTTCCATGACCGGAGAGCCGCTCGGCGTCCTGCGCTCTCCCGGTTCGTCGGTATACGCGGGAACCGTGGTTGAGGAGGGCGAGATCGCCATCCGGCCCACGGGTGTGGGCGACGGCACGCGCCTTCGGCAGATCGTCCGTTTCATTGAGGATTCCGAAGCGCTTAAGGCAGGGGTGCAGGGCAAGGCGGAACGGCTTGCCGATGCGGTGGTGCCGTTCAGTTTCCTGCTGGCTGGGCTCGTCTGGCTGGTCACCCGCAATCCGGCCCGCGCCGCTTCCGTCCTTCTTGTCGACTATTCGTGCGCACTGAAACTTTCCACCCCTCTGGCGGTGCTTGCCGCCATGAAGGAAGGGGTGGGGCGCGGCGTCCTCGTCAAGGGCGGGCGGTTCCTCGAATCTCTGGCGGCGGCTGACGCCGTGGTCTTCGACAAGACCGGTACTCTTACGGAATCCCGTCCGCGTGTCGCGGAGGTGATCCCCGGCGAAGGCTACGAACGGGACGATATCCTGAGGACGGCGGCCTGTCTTGAGGAGCATTTCCCGCATCCCGTCGCCCGGGCCGTCGTGCGGAAGGCCGAGCAGGAGGGCCTGCACCATCAGGAAGAACATACCGAAGTCGAATATGTGGTGGCGCACGGCATAGCCTCCCGTCTGCACGGCAAGCGCGTGCTGCTTGGGAGCCGCCATTATATCCACCACGACGAGGGTGTGCCGGTGGATGGCATGCGGGACGACATCGAACGCCTGGCCCGTGAAGGCCGTTCGATCCTCTATTTGGCTGTGGATGGGAAACTGGCCGGGCTCATCGCCATTGAAGATCCGTTACGGCCTGAGGCTGCTTCGGTTATCCGTAAGCTGCTCGGCCGGGGAATCCGTGTCGTCATGCTCACCGGGGATGACGAACGCACCGCCGCCGCTGTAGCTGAGCGGTTGGGCATCAGCGAGTACAGGGCGCAGGTGTTGCCTACGGATAAGGCCACGGTGATCCGCAGTCTTCAGGCGGAAGGCCACACGGTGGCCATGCTCGGCGACGGGATCAACGACTCTCCGGCGCTGTCCGCCGCCGACGTGGGGGTGACCCTGAGCGACGGTGCGGATCTGGCTCGGGAAGTGGCGGATGTGGTTCTGACGGAAGGCCGTCTTGACGGGCTCGTCACCGCGGTGGATCTGGGCAAGGCCGCCATGCGGCGCATCCGTACGGACTTCGGCCTGATCATGACCCTGAATACCCTGTTCCTCGCGTCCGGGTTGGCCGGTTTCCTCCAGCCGGGGCCCTCGGCACTCCTGCATAACCTGACGACGGTGGGCGTGTCCCTCAACGCCATGCGTCCGATGCTCAAAGCGGGCGCGGAACCTCAACTTGAGGAGGTCTCGGCATGAGCGAAATCGAATCGTACATTACGAGTTTTGTGGATGGGCGGGTACGCCTGCGCCATCCTTCCTTGAAACGGGCGGAGGACGCCGAACAGGTTCGCGGTTTTCTGGCCTCATTGCCGGGGATGCTGCATGTGACGGTGAACAGCCGTACCGGATCCCTGTTGCTGGAATACGATCCGGCCCAGATCAGCCGGGAAGACTTAGTGGCCCTTGCCGGGCAGTGGGCGGATTTCGCCTCCGCCCAAGATGGGGCCGCGGCACCCCGGAAGCGGCACTTCAGCAGGGCTAAGGCCATCCGGTTCACGAACCGGGGCATGTTGGCGACGCTTGCCGCATCCCTCGCTTTCGGCCTTGCCGGACGGGAACGCGGGCACATCGTGGCGGGGGGCTTGTTCCTCCTCTTCAACCTCGCCCATCTCTATACCTATAGAAAGGCCCTGTAGCCTTCAAAGACGGGCTCTCACGCTCATCGGGAAGCTCGGCTGGCGACGGTGTCGCAAGCCGAGGCCATGCTTTGCGTCCTCATTCCGGCGGGCGGTCAACCATAAACGGGCCATCGGCCCTTTCCATGAACCTCAAAGGCTCCATATCAGGAAGAAACATGAAGAAAATAGCCGTCCTTCTTTTGGCAGCAGGGCTTGTTTTCGGCGCGGCGCACAAGGGTGCGCAGGCCGCCGACATCAAGGTTTCAGGAGAATGGGATTTCAACACCGAATGGAACAATGTCGGCTTTACCAAGGAAAAGACCGACGATCTGTTCCATGCCCGCCAGCGTTTGCGCACGCAGGTGGACATCATCGCGTCAGAATCCCTGAAGGGTACGGTGTTCTTTGAAGTCGGGGACACCAATTGGGGCAACAGCAGCGAAGGCGGCGCGCTCGGAACGGACGGCAAAGTCGTCGAAGTCCGGTACTCCTATGTGGACTGGGTTGTGCCCCAGACGGATCTGCGCGTCCGCATGGGCTTGCAGCCGTTCAGCCTGCCGAACTTCGTGGCGGGCGATCCCATTATGGGGAGCGACGACTCGGACGGTGCGGGCATCACCCTGTCCTATCAGTTCAACGATATGGCCGGGATGTCCCTGTTCTGGCTGCGCGCGGAAAACGACAACACCACGGTTGACCGCGGCGTAGGCAACGCGATGGATTTTGTGGGCCTGAGCGTCCCGTTGGCCGGCGCGGGCTGGCAGCTCAACCCGTGGGGCATGTACGGCAACCTCGGCAAGAACAGCCTGCATGAAGTGGGCGAAAACGGGGAATCCCTGATCGACGGGCTGCTTCCCTACGGGCAGGATGGTGTTTCCTTGGTAGCCAAGGACTCGAACAACCCGGCATGGTGGTTTGGCATCGGCGGGGAACTGACGACTTACGATCCGCTGCGTCTCGGCTTTGATTTTGCGTACGGCAAGGCCGATTGGGGCAAGGCGACCAACGGGCAGGATTTGACCCGGGAAGGCTGGCTGCTTTCCGGCATCGCCGAATACAAACTCGATTACGTGACCCCCGGCCTCATTGCGTGGTACGGATCCGGCGACAATTCCGACACGATGGACGGTTCGGAACGCCTGCCCACGCTGTCCCCCGGCTGGGGTGCCACGACGCTTGGCTGGGATGGTGCGTATGGGATTTCGGACGGTGCCGTGCTCAACAACACCCCTGCCGGAACGTGGGGCGTGGTCGCCCGCCTTGCCGACATTTCGTTCTTTG
This sequence comes from Bilophila sp., assembly GCF_057864385.1. Lineage (NCBI taxonomy): Bacteria > Pseudomonadati > Thermodesulfobacteriota > Desulfovibrionia > Desulfovibrionales > Desulfovibrionaceae > Bilophila > Bilophila sp. Next base: position 66,315 of record NZ_DBMAFI010000009.1, read on the forward strand.
AAGACCTCACCCATACGCTGGCGGTGGGCTTCTATACGGGTACCAACAATACCCGGATGGTCACTTCCGGCCCGGTCGGCGGCATCGAGGGCGGCAATGTCTACCTGACGACGAAAGACCATGCGTGGGAAGTCAACTTTGATTCCCAGTACAAGCTTTACGAGAACCTGACGCTGGCGGCTGAAATGGGCCTTGTGCGTCTTGATCTGGATAAGGATGTTTGGGGAAGCAAGCTCAACGGCGTTGACAAGACCGCATATAAGGTTGGCCTGAACTTGAACTATGCGTTCTAATCATTTTCTAGTGGAAGCAGTTCCACAGGAATGAAGCGAGGCCGGGACTCATTGCCAAGAAATGAGCCCCGGCCTTTTCCGTTCTATGAAGGGTTCATTGCCGGAGGAAGTAATACGGCATTGACGTTAAGGTAAAAGGGCCATTACCATTTTGGGTTGTAGATTTGGATGGATCTGCCAGAAAATATGATTGATATCTTTATACAGTGTAATGCAGTATTCTTTGGGTTTGTTTATAGCTAAGATTGATGTTTTATTTCTGTAATTCAAGAAAGCACAGAGGAAAGCGTTTTCCGTCGCGGAACGCGCCAGCCAAAAAAACAATGAAATCAATTGATATGAAACTGTATCAATCAAATGCTACGCTAGGCTATTCTCTTTGGCTGTATCATAGAAAATGGTTGATGCTTTTCTCTTGAAGTTCCAAATGAAGAACCAATAAAATGCCTTGGCTATGGATTCCGCAAAGGGGAAAGCTGGAGAAAAAGGCTGCATGTTCATCATCCTGTGGAAATGAAACAGCCACGCTTATGACAAAGCCTTCTTTTTTAGAATGCCCTATTGAAAAACGCTATGGCCGAGGCATGGTATTGGTTTTTTGTTGGGGATTTCAAGAAACAGAATGCCAATCAGCTACTGTTGCACAGCCATTTGGCTAGGCTATTTCATAGAAAATGTTTGATGTTTTTTTGGAGTCCCAAAGGAATAACCGGCAAAATGCTTTGGCCATGGATTCCGCCAAGGGGAAAGCTGGAGAAAAAGGCTGTATGTTCACCGTGCTGTGGAGAGGAAACAACCACATGCCATGACGAGCCTACGGCTGCTGATTGCTGGCAAAACAGGCTCCCCCGATTGCCGGGAGAGCCTGTTTTGATTGGCTGTGGGTAACGGGAGTCCGTACCGTTTTTATCCCTCAACCCGTGACAGGGGCTGAGCCTGAGGGATGACGTGCACGTCAAGCTGCGGGAAGGCGATTTCCACCTGGTGCTCGGCAAAGACCTCCACAATCCGGTGGCGGATAGCTGAGGCGGCATCCGTGGCGGTTCCGATATCCGACCAATACCGGAGTACGAAGTTCAGCGTGCTGTCAGCGAAATCCATGAACAGGACGAAGGGCTGAGGCCGCCGCACAATCTGCGGGACGGACTGCGCCACTTCAACCAGCAGCCGTTCCACGAGCTTGGGATCAGTCCCGTAGGCCACGCCGATGGCCACTTCGCGGCGCACGATGCGCCCGTTGCGCGTCCAGTTGATCAGGCGGTTGGAGACAAACTCCGAGTTCGGGACGAAGATGACGGCGTTGTCGAATGTTTCCACCGTGGTCGCGCGGACGCTGATCTTGCGGACGATGCCTTGCAGGTTGCCCACGTCGATGACGTCGCCTTCGTGCAGGGTGCGGCTGAAAATCAGGATGAGGCCCGACAGGAAGTTGTTGACGATGGTTTGCATACCGAAGCCGATGCCGACGGAGAGGCCCCCGGCGATGACCGCGAGGTTTTCCAGCCCGAAACCAAGGGCCTTCAGGGTAAAGAGGGCGAAGAGCGTCCACAGCCCGTAGGTGATGCCCGTCTGCATGGGCGGGATCAGGGTTTTGTCGATTTTGTATGACTGCGAGGCCACGCGGTTCAGGAACGAGCGGGAGGCTGTGATGGCCGCCCTCGTAATGTAGAACACGCTGACGATGAGGATAAGATGAACCATGTTGAACGAGGCGGAGCCGACCTGCACGCCGGTGCCGAGGTAATGCAGCAGGAGCAGCGCCCCGCCGGGCATGGCGATGACCCAGAGCACCATGCCGCACAAGATGAGCAGCAGCACGATGGGCGCGATGAAGGCCGCGACGAGGCCGGCGAGCACGCTGCGCTGGGCGTGCTGCTCACCGTCCTGCACGTCTGAGGAACGGTTGAGGATCTGGAGCAGGCCGATGATGAACTGGGTGTTGATGGCGAGGCAGTCGACGAGGATGAGCACGAGGATCGCCATGCGCGGCCAGCCGATGGCGGCGATGGCCATGCTGAGCCAGACGGTCAGCCTGTGGACGTGCAGCAGGTTGTTTTCGATGCCGGGAAGCTCACCCGCATGCAGCTCCTTGAGGATGTACAGCGAAAGCAGGCCCACCGCAATCCAGCCTAGGGAGAGGATGCCGCCGGGCAGGTTGGGATAGCTGAGCAGGATGCCGAGGCTTGAGGCGAGGTACATGGGCCAGAGCGGTGTGGGGCCCATCTTTTTGCCGAGGATGAAGCAGCGCATGCCCCATGCGAGGGTCATCTCGCCGCCGATGACGAGGATGCTGCCGAGTACGAGCAGCCCACGGAAGAGTTCGCCTTGGCTTCCGAAGGAGGCCCCGACTAGGGCGAGGCCGGAGAACTGCCACAGAAGGCTGCGCAGGATGCCGGATCGGGCGGCCGTGGGCATGGTGCCGTTCTTTTCGGCACGGACCATGCGGCGGTTGACGAAGAAGACGGCGACGCAGCCCAGGAGCAGCACATTGAGGAAACGCAACCCCACGCCCTTCCATGCGGAAGGGTTGCGCGGGATTTCAATGCTCATGCGCAGGTTCATGTTCTGGAGCGTCTTTTCCCACTGTTCGGTGATCCCCTCCCATGCCACGGGATCGAAGAAGCGGCTTGGGACTGAAAAATAATAGGTCTGCCACAGGCTCGGCAGGTAGCCGGTCACGCTTGTGTGCATCTTCTCTATTTTGTTGAGCAGATCCGTGGCTGAGGAAAGTTCGAGCGTCAGCCGCTGATCCATTTTGCTGAGCTTGTTCCCAATGCGGCTGATGTTTTTCCACGTCTGCTGCTGATCGGGGTTCAGCTTTTCCTTGCTGCCCTTTTCCGGGAGGGGCGGGAGGCTCCTTTTCATCTGTTCCAGTGCGGCGATCTTGTCCTTGACCACGTTTTGCGCGGTCAGGACGGGCTGCATCTGCTGGCGCAGGCCCGATGCCTGCAATACGCCGCGCTGATCGATGGATTCCAGCATGATGGGATCGAGCTTGTGCGTCCCGGCCAGCGAGAACAGGCGCTGGGCGGCTTCCTCCATGCCGGGAAGGCTCTTGCGGAGCGGATTGATGATCGCCTTGAGGCTCCCGGCCAAGCCGTCGATCTCGATTTCCATCGCGTTCAGCTCGTCCAGATTCTGCTTGAACGCTTCTTCCCACACGGCGTCGTCGGAGGCGGTGGACTCGCTTTTCTGCTGGGCGGCTTCGGCCTCCGCCTGAAGCTTGGCTGCCGCGGCCTCAGCCTCCTGACGCGCCCTTTCTTCGGCCTCCTGCTTGGCCTTGGCCTCCTCTTCGGCCTTGGCTTTGGCTTCGGCCTCAAGGCGGGCCTTTTCCTCGGCTTCCTGTTTGGCCTTCTCTTCAGCTTCGAGTTTGGCTTTTTCCTTGTCCGTCAGGGAGTCTTTGCCGGCGGCCTTGCCGGAGGGCGCGTCAGCCGTTTTCTGGCCGGACGCGGCAGGGGCGTCCTTGCCGGAAGCGGCGAGCAGGGGCTGCGCGGAAAGGCTTGCGCACAGCAGCCCGGCCATCATGAACAGGGCGAAGCGCCCAAACGTGGATCGTGTGAAAAAACGCTGTAGGGACATGGTCTTCTATCCTTTATCAGCCCGAAAAGATGTTCCCGTTCATACGGCAAAGCGTCAGGCCATGCAAGGCCGTTTGGCCTGCGGAACGGGGGAGGGGGCGGTTCGTGCCGTATGGCGGGGCCATCAGGAAGGAATGCCGTGTGAGCGCGCTGCCGCCTCGCTGGGCAAGGAAATATAAGGAAAGGGGCATTGGGGAGGTGTTTTGATGAAAAAAACGAATATTACAATTTTGTAAAAATAGAATAAAAATCGAATGAATGAATTGATACCTAAAAATAAGTATGTTATTGGCTCATTGAATCGTCAAACAGGATATATATTTTTCTTTTGACATTTAAAATAACAATTTTGTATAACACGTGTGTCGCCGGGCCGGAAGCGGCCCGCCAAGGGCCTTTTTGTATTGCTGCGGGCGGTTGCCGCCCGCACGGGAAACGCGGGATGGCGCGCCGTCACGAGCCCCGCCGCGCGTGGCGGGCAATCCGTATGAGGATGGAGGAAGCTATGTGCAGAATCGGAGCGATCAAAAGCAAGGTGCCGGTCGAACCGGCAAAAGCGTTGTATTTGATGCTTCCCCAACAGGAAGGGCATGACAATTCTGGTTATGCCATGGTGATGCAGGATCTGTACGGCGTGTTCGAGGGCCATAAGGACAAGCCGCTGCTGTCGCTGGCCTGCACGCCGCGCGGCGTCCGGATGGTCGATGCGTATATGGCGGAGCAGGGGTTCGAGCAGGTGTTGGAGTGGCTTCCGGACGTGGATCGGCGGCCCGGCCTCGATATCAAGGCCATGCCCTGTTATGTGTTCCGTAACTACGAGTATCCCGAAGCCTACAGGGGACGCCCGCAGGCCGAGCGTGAGGAACTCCTGCTCGACACGCGGCTTGCCCTGCGCCGGGTGCTGGAAAAGGACGGGCAGGGGTTCGTCTATTCCTTCTGGCCCGACGTGCTGACCTTGAAGGAAATCGGCGATCCCCGCGACATCGCCGCCTATTTCCGGCTGTGGGACGGGGACGGCCCCCTGCGGGCGAAGAGCATCGTGACCCAGTGCCGCCAGAACACGAACTACGACATCGTCCGGTATGCGGCGCATCCGTTCTTCCTTCAGGGCTATACCCTGTGCGCCAACGGGGAAAACACGTTCTATACGAAGAACACGGAGTACCAGAAGTCGTTGCACCGGGGATACGTCGGGTTCGAGTCGGACTCGCAGAATTTTCTCTACACCCTGCATTACGTGCTGCGCGAACTGAAGTGGCCCCTCAAGTACTTCAAGCACGTCATTACGCCGCTGCCCTTTGCGGAAGCGGAACGGCGCGGCGACCGCAAGGTGCTGAGCCTCATCCGCGAATCCCTCGCCCATCTCGAAATCAACGGCCCCAACACGATCATCGCCGTGCTCCCTGACGGAAGCATGATGACGTGCTGCGACTCCAAAAAGCTGCGCCCTGTGGTTGTGGGCGGCGACGGGACGACCATGGCGATTTCCTCCGAAGTCTGCGGGCTGAATGCGGTGCTGCCCGATCGGGATGCCTCGCGGGACATCTATCCCCACGAGAGGGAAGTCGTGCTCATCAATAATGATTTGGCGGTGCAAAGATGGAATCAGTGACCACGCAGGACATTGGCGTCAACGATTTGAGGTGGATCATCGACTATCGGCCTGAGCGCTGCACCATGTGCGGCAGCTGCGTGGCGGGGTGCACCTTGAACGCGCTTGCGGTCGCGGTTATGAGGCAGGATCTGACGGTCTCCCGTGCGAGCCGGCCGGAACCGGTTCGGGAGCACCTGGCCCGTCCCGTCATCCGGCAGAAGGCGAGCCTTGGCGAATCGTGCGTCGGCTGCGGCATGTGTGAAAAAGTGTGCCCCAATCAGGCCATCCGTCCCGTCCGCAACCCTGACAGCCGATATGCGCTGCTGGCCCGGACGAACGGCCCCACCAAGCGCGGCGGACGGACCAATCTGAACGCGCAGCGCACCCTTGATCACATCGTCGTGGGCCGCATCAGCCAGATGACCGACCCGGCGCTGGATTCCGAGCGGCATACCTTTGACATTCTGGCCCCGTTCGGGCGTGTGCTCCTGCCCGGAGAGCTTCCTTTGCGCGCCGAGGGCGGCGAACTCAGGCTTGAGGGGAAAACGCCCCCGCTGCACTGGATTTATCCGGTCATTTTCAGCGATATGTCCATCGGCGCGCTGTCCACGCGGGCGTGGGAGGCCATTGCGCTGGCTACGGCCTACCTCAACGAGCAATGCGGCCTTCCCGTGCGCATGAGTTCGGGCGAGGGCGGTATGCCCGTCAAGCTGTTGGAATCCGAGCGGCTCAAGTACATGATCCTGCAAATCGCTTCCGGGCATTTCGGCTGGAACCGCATCATCAAGGCCATGCCCCGCATGAAGGCGGATCCGGCGGGCATCCTGATCAAGATAGGGCAGGGCGCCAAGCCCGGCGACGGCGGCCTGCTCCCCGCCGCCAAGGTGGCCCCGCACATTCAGGCCATCCGCGGCGTCCCAAAGGCGACCCTGCATTCGCCGCCGAACCATCAGGGGCTTTATTCCATCGAAGAATCGGTCCAGAAGATGCACTTGTCCCTGAACGCGGCCTTCGGGTTCCGCGTTCCCGTGGCCATCAAGTGCGCGGCCTCGGCAACGTCCGTATCGGTCTACAACAACCTGCTCCGCGATCCGTACAAAATCTGCGGCGGGTTCTTCATCGACGGCATTCAGGGCGGCACCGGCGCGGCGAATGAGGTTTCGCTCGATCATACGGGGCATCCGGTGGTTTCCAAGCTGCGCGACTGCTACCTCGCCGCCGTGCGGCAGGGATTGCAGGGGCAGATCCCGTTGTGGGCGGGCGGCGGCATCGGCATGACCGGGACGGCGGCGGCCGACGCCTTCAAGATGATCTGCCTCGGCGCGAACGGCGTGTTCCTCGGCAAGATTCTCATTCAGCTTCTGGGATGCGTGGGCAATGAGCAGGGCCGCTGCAACGCCTGCTCCACGGGCAGATGCCCCACCGGCATCTGTACGCAGGACCCGCGCCTCGTCCATCGGCTGGACGTCGATCGCGGCGCTCAAAATATTGTAGATTATATGCTGGCGTTGGACGGCGAACTGCGCAAACTGATGGCTCCCATCGGCAACAGTTCGCTGCCGGTGGGCCGTTCCGACGCCCTTGTGACGATGGACAGGGCCGTGGCCGATAAGCTCGGCATCCAATACGTGTGCTAGGAGGGCGCGACATGTTGACAATCAAGACATTGCAGGGGACGCACCGCATGTCGACCCAGGACTTGCTTCTCGCCATTGAGGAAGCGGTCGGCAACGGCGAGACATCGTTTGAAATCGAAGCGTCGGGCCAGCACGACATCGGCGGCCCGCTGTGGAACAGGGAAGGCAAGGCCCTGCGGTTCCGTGTGACCAACCCCGGCCAGCGCGTCGGCTCCATGTGCCTCGATAATACGGAAATCCTTGTGGACGGCCCCGCGCCCGCCGATGTGGGCTGGCTGAACGCGGGAGGCCGCATTGTCGTGCGTGGGGATGCGGGCGACACCGCCGGGCACTGCGCGGCGGCGGGCGTCATCCATATCGGCGGCAGGGCGGGGGCCCGATCCGGTTCGCTCATGAAGCACGATCCCCTTTATGAGCCCCCGGAACTGTGGGTGCTCAAGAATGTGGGCAGTTTTTCCTTCGAGTTCATGGGCGGGGGCAAGGCCGTGGTCTGCGGTTATGATTGCGAAGGGCTTCCTTCCGTCCTTGGCGAACGTCCCTGCGTGGGCATGGTCGGTGGCATAGTGTATGTGCGTGGTGCACTTTCCGAGGACGTTGCGGACGATCTCGCCGTATCCGGGCTGGAACCGGATGATGTCGCCTACCTTGAGGCCGGGATGGAAACATTTTTGTCCGCCGTGGGCAGGCCGGAACTGCGTGCCGTCCTCAGCGATTGGAGCGCGTGGCGGAAGATCCACCCCCTCGCCCTGGGGGAACACCCTTCTAGGCCCGATCCCATGCCGATGAAAGTGTTCCGGGCCAAGGAATGGATACAGGGCGGCATCTTCAGCGACGTCTGCCGTGATGATTTCGCCGTGAACGCCACCGTAGCGCGCGGCCTGTACCGCCAGCGCGTCCCCTCGTGGGACAACGCCGCCTGTGCCGCGCCCTGTGAGTTCCGTTGCCCGGCCTCTATCCCCACACAGCGACGGTACAACCTGCTGCGTGCGGGCAAGGTGGAGGAAGCCTACAAGCTGGTGCTCGACTATACGCCGTTCCCCGGTTCGGTATGTGGCGGCGTGTGTCCCAACCCGTGCATGGAAGGGTGCACACGCGGCGGCATCGACGAAGCCGTCCAAATCGGGGCGCTCGGGCGCTGTTCCATTGATGTGGCCTTGCCCCGCCCCACTGGGCGTACCGGGAAAAAGGTCGCCGTGATCGGCGGCGGGGTCGCGGGGTTGAGCGCCGCATGGCGGCTTGCCCGGAAGGGGCATGAGGTCACCGTCTACGAAGCCGACGACCGCATGGGCGGCAAGTTGGAGCAGGTCATCCCCCGCGCCCGTCTTCCGCACGAGGTTTTGGAAAAGGAACTGAAGCGCATTGAGGACATGGGCGTGCGTTTCGTGACCGGCAGCCGGGTTGACGCGGACGGGTTCCAACGGCTCCGGCGGGAAAGCGATGCGGTGATCGTCGCCACCGGAGGGCATATCCCCCGCGTGTTCCCGTGGCCCGGCCACGAGAAGATTGTGGCGGGCATCGATTTCCTCAAGGCCATCAACAAGGGCGGGAACCCTCGTGTCGGCCGGAATGTCATCGTCATCGGCTGCGGCAACGCGGGCATGGATGCCGCAGCCGGGGCCTATGCGATGGGCGCGGAAAGCGTGACCTGCATCGACGTGCAGAAACCGGCGGCCTTTGCCCATGAAATCGCGCACATCGAAGCGCTGGGCGGCAAGCTGCTCTGGCCGGTGATGACCAAGGAAATAACCGATGACGGGCTCATTACGGCGGACGGGACGCTCATCCCCGGCGACATGGTCATCATCACCATCGGCGAATCCCCGGATTTGGGCTACCTGCCTGAAGGCGTGCGGAAATTCCGCGACTGGGTCATTCCTGGGGCGGACATGAGCCTTCTTGAAAACGTGTTCGCGGCGGGCGACGTGATCAAACCCGGATTGCTGGCGGATGCCATCGGAACGGGAATCAAGGCGGCTGAGGCCGTTGACGCCTCGCTTCGCGGTGTGGCCTATGCGCCCGTCGAGAAGAAGCCGGTACCCTCAGGGCAATTGAGCACAGCGTATTTCGCCCGTTGTCCTCATGGCGATCTGCCTGCCGCGAACCGGGATTTTGACCGCTGTGTCAGTTGCGGAACCTGCCGGGATTGCAGAATGTGCTTGGAATCCTGCCCGGAGGGGGCCATCAGCCGGGAAACGCTGGCGGGCGGCGCATATCGGTATGTTTCCGATCCCGATCGGTGCATCGGATGCGGCATCTGCTCCGGCGTCTGTCCCTGCGGCATTTGGACGATGCATCCCAATGTTCCGCTGGAGTAGGAAAGACGCACGGAAAATTGGGGAGGGAGGAACTTTTTGAATAGGCTGTGTCATAGGAAATGGTTGATGCTTTATTTATCAAAAATTCCAAGGGAATAACCAATAAAATGCCCCAACTGTGGAGTCCGCCAACGGAAAAATGAGAGAAAAGGTCTCTCTATTTTGATCATACTGTGGAGATGAAACAAACATAGCCTAGGGCCTCTGAATACAGTTTCTCCTTCTTTAAAAAACGCCTTCTCTCCGTTTTAAACACGTTCATTTTTATTGAACTCTGCCCACAGGAGAGGACGGGGAAAAGGTCTGTTGTGCCATGATTGATGCAGGGAAAGGCTTCTTGCTCTCAAGAAAACCCCCTCGGCTATGGGGCTAAGGGAAACTTTTCCCTCTTTTGGGGGATGCTACGGTTTATCCTGTAGGGATGAGCTTCCTCTGTGGCATATCCGTACGAGGGCAAGGTTCGGTTCATTCCTGTTTCTTGAATGGAAAGAAAACGAAATGACGCCAACGTCCCCGTTAAGCTGACTCTTGCTTGGTGCGCCCGCGTACGGATAGTTATCGCCCTAGGGTGTGTCGCTATTTGTATATAGCTATTTGAAATTATTAAAATAGTTTTTATAGTTTGAAAAAATAGTTAAATAATTTCAATATATTATATCTAATAACGACACGACCTAGGCTTGTTCACACAAACAGAGAATAAATATAATCTCTATAAATAATTATATTTATTTTTGAGCGATGCTGTATTTTTCTTCAAAGCTCTATTATGGTACTTGGTTGTTTTGTTTCATCAATATACTAAAAAATAGATGCTTTTTCTCCAATTTTTCCGCAGGCAGGCTCCATGATTGGGGGGATTGGTTATTTCTTTGGAATTTCAAGAAGTAAAGCACCAACCGTTTTCTATGGCACAGCCTTCTTCAACACTCTTCAATCATGGGAAAAATTCAGCATAACGTGAACACGCCCTAGTTTTGTGTCGTTAACTGTGTATAATTTATTGAAATTATTAACTATTTTTTAAATCATAAAATATTATTTTAATAATTTCAAATAATTGCATTCAGTGTAACGACACGCCCCAGACAGTTTGCCTCATGATCGGGAGAAGGCCCCCTCTTGTTTTTTCACTATGCCTTCGTTTCCGCACAGGTGGAAATGGTGGCCTTGGCGACATTGTTTGAATGATAGCCGATGTGCTCAATGATACCGAGGATATCCACATAGACAAGGCCGGTTTCGGAGTCGCATTCCTGCTTGTCCAGACGCTGGATGTGGCGGTTCCGAAGCTCGACTTCAAGGCCGCGCAGCTTCCCGGCGATGGGGGCGACTTCACGCGCCTTGTCGGGATCGTCGTTGATGAAGCCGTCCAGCGCGGTCACAATGGCGTGGTGGGCTTCGGCGTACATGCCGGAGAGTTCCGTCATGGCCTGCGGGGAGAAATCCTTCGGCCTGTTCTGGCGGTACGCATAGTACTCAAGGAGCTTCTTGCCGTAATCGCCGATGCGTTCGATGTTCCCGGAGCTGGCGACATACAGCGTCAGCACACGGGCCGCGTCGTCGGAAATCCCGGCCTGCATGATGTCCTCGGCATAGGCTTTGACGGCCTTATGCAGTTGGTCGATTTTGGTTTCGGTCTCTTCGATTTTGGGGATGAGGTCTTTCCTATTATTGAAGAAGACCTCCTGAACCGAATCAAGAAGATGGATAGCCAAAAAGCCCATGTAGGCGCATTCGTTCTTGACCGCTTCCACGGCGATGCCGGGGGTGGCCTCAATGAGCTTGGGATCGAGATACTGGGCTCCTTCGACGGTCTTGTGGGCCTTGTCGGGCAGGAGCCTGCGGATAAGCGCCGCGAACAGCTTGACGAAGGGCAGGAAAATGATGGTGTTGAAGACGTTGAACAACGTATGGGCGTTGGCGATTTGGTGGGCGATGCCCGTCGCCGTCATGGCGATCAGCTCTTGGTAGAGCGGGAGGATGGTGAGGAAAATGCATACGCCGATGACATTGAAGAGCACGTGGGCGGCGCAGGCTTGTTTGGCTGTCCTATCCGTGCCGATGGAGGCGAGGACTGCGGTTATGGTGGTTCCGATATTGTCGCCTAGGATGATGGGGATGGCCGCGTGGAGGGGCAGGAGGCCCTGCACCCCAAGGGCGATGGTCAGGCCGACCGTAGCGGCGCTGGACTGGACAAGGAGGGTGAGCAGCGTTCCGGCTAGAACCCCCATAAGCGGGTTGTAGCTGAACATGAGGAACAATTCCTTTTCATTACGGAGAAAACTCATGGAGGATTCCATGGTCTGCATGCCCACGAAGAGCAGGCCGAAACCCAACAGGCCGTTGCCGGCGTACTTCTGTACCTTGGAGCGTCCGAAGAAGGAGAGGAGCACGCCTATAATAATGAAGAGGTAGGCGTAGTCTTGGATCTTGATGGCGAGGATCTGGCCCGTAACCGTGGTTCCGATGTTGGCGCCCATGATGACGCCGATGGCCTGCGTCAGGGTCATGAGCCCCGCATCGACGAAACTGACCGTCATGACCGTGGTGGCGCTGCTGCTTTGGATGAGAATGGTGACGCAGGCACCCACCAACACGCCCATGATCGGCGTTTTGGTCAGTGTTCCGATAAGCTGTCGCAATCGGTCCCCGGCTATCAGCTGTAAGGCCTCACTGATCAGCTTGATGGCGAAGAGGAAGAGCCCAACGCCGCCAAGAAGCTGAATGATGCTTTGTACAGACATGAAGACGCTCCTTAGAGTTTGGTTCGACTCTTGCCCCATGAAAAGATGAACTGTCAAGGGAATTCCCGACGAATTCGGATACCCGGTACTTCAAAAAAGGAGAACGACATTTTTTTAGAGTATCATGATGATAAAATTTCCTTTATTTATCGCGTATTATTTGTTGATATCGTCCGCAGCGTGGGAAAAACGCCGATTTTTCCCAAAAAAAAGCTTGCCAGCCATCCTGAATTTCGCTAGTTACATCCCTGCACGACGCGGAGAGGTGTCCGAGCTGGTCGAAGGAGCACGATTGGAAATCGTGTGTACTCAAAAGGTACCGGGAGTTCGAATCTCCCCCTCTCCGCCAGAAATTTTGAACCCACTGGAAACAGTGGGTTTTTTCTTTTTGGCATGAGCTTTATTCCTGCGGATACAGTTCAGGGATACATTTGGAGCTCATCATGCCATTTGTCGGGGTATCTTCTCACTCCCGGTACCGTTCCTACCTGACGACCCATCGCGGTATTCTTTACTTTCGCATTCTTGTTCCCAACCATCTGCAATCACTGATTGGTCAACGCGAGATCAGACGTTCTCTGAATGGTCTGGACAGCCGTAGTGCCCGTACCAAGGCGTTGCGGCTCTCGCTTGCTGCCCAACATTTTTTTGCCTTGGCTGATGATCTTGCCCATGAACGGATACATTCCGTGCAGGAAGAAACTATTCAATCATTTGGTATCACAAGAGAAAACATCAAATCTGTGGGTACATTTCTTTTTGATTCCACACTGAAAAAAGACCTGTCTCCGGCTTCCCTGCTCCTCTTGCTCCCTTCTTTCCTGAGGGAGCAAAAGGGGACCCTTTCCGTCAAAATGTTTTCTGAAAAAGCTGTTCCTGTTCGCAAAGAATCCATACAGGACGAACCACCTGCCATTAAAGGCGAACACAATCTCCCTACCCGTTCAGCTGAAACAACACGCCGCAGGATCAAACTGGAAGGGAAAAAGGAACTCCCCAATCTCAGGGAGGCGCTGGACGCCTATGTAAAGGCCAAGATGCTCACATGGTCAGCCGCAAGCGCCAAGGACATTCCTCCTCAGGTGCGGCAGTTCGTGGAAATAGTGAGGGAACTGGAACATGGTCGGGATATTCATGTGGATGAGCTTTCCCGTGAGCACATCCGAAGCTACTTTGATACGCTGAAACACCTTCCCTGCCGCCTTTGCGGGCAGAGGCAGTTTGCGGGCAAGGGCTGGCTTCAGCTTGCCGATATGGGACGCTCCGGGCAGATCGAACGGCTTTTGAGCGTGAAGACGATGGAAGTCCGCCAGACGAACGTGCGGAGTTTCGTCAACTGGTGTGAGTTGGAGTATCGCGGAGCTGTACAGGCCAAGTACGTAAACTCAGGGTTCCCGAAGGTTCTTTCCGGCAAGGACATCAGACGAAAAGGAGTGAAGCGAGAGGCGTTCACACAAGATGAGCTGAAAGCCCTTTTCGGGGATATGGGAAAATACGTTCAGGCAACGGAAGGTGTGCCGTCACGCTTCTGGGTTCCGTTGATTGCGCTGTATTCCGGGATGCGGCTGGAAGAGATTTGCCAGCTTCATCTTTCCGATATCGTGAAGGTGGATGGAGTGCTGTGCTTCTCCATCAATGAGGAAAGCGGGGGCTCCGGGTATGTGAAGCACGTCAAGAGCTCTGCCGGCATCCGCAAGGTGCCCGTCCATCCCCATTTGTGGGATGAACTCGGACTGAAGAAGTTTGTTGCTTCCAGATGGGCGAAAACGCCGGAGGAAAACTACACGTCGACTCTGCTTTTTCCTGATTTACAGGAAAGAGTAAACGCCGTGAACCATGCCACTGTGAAGCTCGGTTCCGCTTTGACGCACTGGTTTACGCGCTATCGTCGTTCCGTGGGAGTGGGTGGACAACATGGTGAGCCGAGCACCAAGGCTTTCCATAGCTTCCGCCATACGGTGATCGAATATCTGCACAAAGAGGCCCGTGTGGACCTTTCCATGCTTCAGGCTGTGGTTGGGCATGAGATGGTGGATATGGGGGTAACGGAGAACTATGCTGGTGACTGGCCTGTGAAGGTGTTGTTGACCGATGTCATAGCCCGTTTGCACTGGGAATTAGATTAGAGATAATCAAGATAGATAATAGGATTGGTTTGGATGTTTGAAGAATATATCCATTTTGAATGGATACCCTGTTTTTATTCAGCGTAAAGAAGAGCAATATGTTGTAACCTATTTAAATAATATAAATTTATTTTTTTAGAAATGCGGTTGACATAAAAATCTATGAGTATAATATTCAAAACAGAAATTTTATCTGAGGAGGTGCTATATGCCACAGAGTAAGTAATTAAAATTAATTGACATTAAAGTTTGAATATATTCCAAAGCCTTTTTTAGGGCTGTTTTTGGACTTCAATAAGTATTGCACTATACTTATTGAAGTTTTTTTGTTTTCTAGCCCCCCTTTGTATTGAAGCAAAAAATCTAGCTTTTTTGATGGTGAAATAGAGTCGATGAAAGTCACTATTCTAAACGGGTCTTCCTTTTGGGAGGTATGGAAGGCATGTGCTTTATAGGCGTGAGCGTTTTTATGTGTAACTTCGAAATATTACATAATAGTAGGTGAAAAATGATTACAGTGAATAATGCTTTAACTCGAAAATTTGAACAAGCTTGGACTATAGATTTTGTCTATCGTCTCGCCGATCTGCACTGGCGGGAGTGGGGCTCCCGGCTCGGGATCGACATACGTTGCTTGGGGTTTTCGCCGTACAGGTCCCCTGGTAGCGAGTTGATTCGGCAATGGGCGTCCTCCAACGGAATTCCTGAGGCCGATGCTCCTCTCGAAATGGCACGGCGGCTAGGACTGAAACTCTATTTGAAGCAACGAGTCCTTTTTTCGGAGAAAGCCAACTACGTTCGTCTTGGCGCTGTCCCTTTTCCCCTAGAGGGTGATATTCTTCCTTTGGAGCCACTTGGTTTCCGGCTGGAGGCGTTCTTTCCGTACACGACCCCTGATGGAAAGAGCGTAAGCGGTGGAGTTGCCTATTTACGAGATGATGAGGGGAATACAATCCGGTTTCCCGTCACCCCGTGGGAAGACGAATTCCATAGGATTCTGTGGGATTGGCTCTCTTGGGGGACTCCACTCCCTCTGTTCAACGTGCACGCTCTTTTTGCCCATCGAAACGACACGGTCTTTATCCTGCCGACAGAGCAGGATGTGGACTGGCTCCTTAAGAATGCGGCTTGGCTGGCATCTCGGTTTCCGCTGACGACATGGCCCGGAGGGTTACAGGAGACTCTTCGGGATGCCGATTGGGGGTTGCTCGCCTCGCGCAAGGTTCTCATCGTCGTCCATCCTTCCCCCGATGGTGCACGGATCGCAGATACTCTTTGGGGACAACTTGAAAAAGCCGGAGTTCAGCAGGTGGGCTTTGTCCTGCCTGAAGCTCAGATCAAGGAGACAGGAGACTGGCGGAAGCAGATCGCTATGGGGCACGACATCGGTCGTGTAATTCTTAAGGATCGAGCTTCATCGCGGGATACGTTCCTCATATTTGCCGACCGGGAATTCGGTCTAAAACTCGATCCGGAAAAGGAACAGGCTTTGCCTTTGGAAAAGTTCCTTTCCCTCCCTGTCTCTGAACCGATTTGGCTGATTCCCGAACTCCTTCGGGTAGGGGATCGCGTGATGGTATACGGCGTCGCGAAAAGCGGAAAAACGACCTGGATTGTCCATGAGGCTCTGCACATGGCTGCGGAGGGGCATCGTGTCCTTTACGTTGACGGCGAGATGGGAATTGCTGATTTCCAGGCTCGCTTGGAAGCTGCCCTCATAGGCACTCAAATTCCTGCCGGATTCCGTGTCCTGTCTTCCCGCGCTTTGGGGCGAAGCTTACAGCTGGAGACACCGGAGGAGCAAATGTTCGTCCTCCGGGAAGTAAAAGACGCTGAAGTCGTCGTGCTCGACAATCTTCATGCCTTGTTCCCATCGTCGCTTCAGGCGGGACCGGAAAGCTGTGGGCTTCTTAATCAAATGGTTGATTCACTCCATCTTGCAGGGAAGACAGTGATTTTGGTTCATCACAGTTCACGGGGTGGAGCTTCGTTTGGGTCATCCGTGAAGGAACTCGGGCTTGAATTGAAGCTTAAGATCACGCGGAACGCGAATGAACTCACGATCATGCCTGAGGTTGCGCGTGGACTGAGCCCGGAGCAGCTAGTGCCTCGGTATTTCGTCATTCCAACTCCCGGCCTGTGTTTGGAGGAAGGGGGGGCCGTGAAGGCTCTTCCCGTCGCCCCTATGGGGGAAAAGGAAGAAGACGAACTTGATGGGGCAATCCGCCGCGAACTGGAGGCTAATCCTTCAGCCTCATGCCGTGCCATTGCCGAGAAAGTGGGGGCGAGCAAATCTGCTGTATTCGAGCGGATGAAGAAGATTAAGGCGTCGAAGTAATCTTTTGGAGGGGATCCGGCCCCTCCTCAACAGGATCAAAGGTAATAGTTATGGATAGGCAATATATTTTCTGGGGACATTCTGATCCTCCACATTGTGAATGGCATATCATTCCAAACACTCCAGAAGATCGAGCAACGGCTATTCAAGCTGGTGCGACGGCTTTTTCGACTGTAAGCTTCTCGGCTCCTCCTGAGAAGGGCAAGCCCGAACCGACCCGCTTCGGTGATCTGATCCTTGACTTTGATTCCAAGGATGATCCCAAGATAGCCATCATGGAATTGATCTATTTTGTAAAGTGGTTGAGCAGCGAATATGATGTAAATTCCCACTTTCTTCAATATTGGATATCCGGGGGAAAGGGATGTCACCTATTGATTCCGGCGAGGATGTTCGGAGGAGAAGAGGGCGATCCATTTCTTCCTTGGATTCATGAGAAGATGGTTCACGAAATCAATGAAGGAGGGCACATGCCCCTCTCTCGTTGCATCGATATGTCCATGTATCCAATGGGAAAAGGCAAACTCTTGCGGATCGAAAATATCCGCCGTCGGAATGGTCGGTACAAAGTTCCTGTCCTGTGGAATGAGCTCACCGAGATGCCAGTGGATGACTTGCTGGCTTTGACTGCTCGTCCACGGCAGGTGGAACTGGCTGATCCGCGTATCCCTGTCCTCCAGTCGAAGTACCTGACGGAACTGTTCCTCCGTTGTCAGGTCGCTGTACATGCGGGAAGTCGCTCTCGAACGCAGACTCGTGGGGTTGAGGCGGTTGAGAAAGAATGTGCCTTTATTAGGCATTGTCGGGATGATGCCGTAACGCTTTCGGAACCAGAGTGGTACGCAATGATCACGAATCTTGCCGTTCTTGGTCCAGTTGGGCGTGAACTCATACATAGCTATAGCCGTTCCTACTCTAGTTATTCCGTTGAAGAAACAAACAAAAAAATCCGTCATGCACTGGAGAGAAGTCCCATGACATGTACGACCATCAAGAATATTTGGGATTGCGGTAAAAACTGTGGTGTAAGTAGTCCGTATCTTTTGTACAGAACGACACAGGGGAGCAAATCCACAGCTGGTGTTTTTGCTCTTGAGGAGGATGGTCTTTATTTTCGTTCCGACCCCACCGATCTGTCCCAAAAGGGGCTTTGGCTCTCTTCTCCGATTGAAGTCGTTGCCCAGACGAGAGATCCCCTGAACGGTTCATGGGGACGTCTTGTAAGGTTCCATGATGCCAATGGCATCCTTCACCAACTCATCCTCAGTATGGCAGAGTTGGGGGGGAATGGAGACAGTGTGCGACAGATGCTGTTGGAACAGGGACTTCGAATTTCACCGGACAAGACGGCTCGGAGTCTTCTCATCCGTTTTCTGAACGATTCAGCTCCACAGATGTTCGCAAGGATGGTCAAAAAATTCGGATGGATCGGGGATGTGTATGTCCTCAGGAACATAGCCTATGGAGGAACAGAAGGAGAGCTTTTCATCCCAGAGGCCCCACAGCTATCGGATATTTTTGAGCCTTCTGGAACTCTCGAAGATTGGCAGAAAAACGTGGCGATTCCCTGTCTCGGCAATCCGCTGCTGGAATTGGCAATTGCTTTTGCCTTCACAGGACCGCTTCTCGAACCCTGTGGCCTTGAAGGTGGTGGCCTTCATTTTTTTGGACCTTCTTCCTGCGGCAAGACAACTGCCCTCAAGGTGGCAGGTTCTGTCTGCGGTGGTGGAGGTAAGCATGGTTATATCCGTCAATGGCGGGCTACCGACAATGCCCTTGAGGGTACTGCTGCAACACACTGTGACAACCTCCTCTGCCTTGATGAAATCGGGCAGGCTTCTTCGCGTGTCGTGAGCGAAGTGGCCTACATGTTGGCAAACGGCCAAGGGAAGGCCCGTGCCAACAAGGATGGAAACGCCAAGGCCATACGGGAATGGCGGTTGTCCTTCATGTCTACGGGGGAACTGACGCTTGCGGACAAGATCGCGGAAGACGGACGAGGGCAAGTCATGGCTGGACAGGCCGTCCGAGTACTGGACATCCCGGCGGACGGAGGAACTGGACAAGGTATTTTTACGTGTATTCCTAATGGATTGGATGGTGATATATTCAGTCAACAGCTGGTTAGAGCCACAGGACAATTTTATGGAACTCCACTCCGAGGATTCCTCGAACGCCTTGTCGATGGGCTCGAAGAACATGTCTCTGACGTCGAAAAAAAGATTGCCGACTTCGTTCGGAATATGTGCCCAGAAGGTGCTTCGGGACAGGTCAAACGTGCGTGTCAGCGATTCGGACTGATAGCTGCCGCAGGAGAAAAAGCCATCAGCTTTGGTGTCCTTCCGTGGCCTGAGGGAACGGCCTCGCGTGCGGCCCAATTCGGTCTTTCCGCATGGCTCAAGGAGCGCGGAGGAATCGGGGATATGGAGATCGAAAACGCTCTGGAGCGGATCAAGACCTTCTTCCAGAAATATGCGGAGACTCGTTTCCGTATGTTAGATTCCTGCGGACAGTTAGGGTATGCGCCCTCTAGTCCGGCTGGATATGTCTGGGAAGAGGATAATGGGGAACGTATTTTCCTCGTGGAGCCCAACGTATTCCGGGATGAACTTTGCCGTGGAGTAAACCGCCAGGTCCTGCTGGGAAAACTCAAGGAGCTTGGTTGGCTCGCTCGAAACAGATACGGCATGTTGATGGAGACGAAGTGGATCGGGGGACGAAATAAACGGGGTGTCTGCTTCGTTCCTCAGAGATGGGAGGAGGGCGAGATTCCTCATAGCTCGCATTATGTTACAAAACGTTGAGCGTAGATCGTATCCATAGTAATTTCTGGTGAGTAAAGAAGGGAGTCCTCCTCAAGGTGGAGGGCTCCTTTTTTATCATGCGTGCGGGGTTCTGTGCGTTTTGGAAACGTCAGGACTGTCCAGAGTGTCCGTCCAGTCGAGAGAAAAAGCTGTCCGCACAACGCACCGCACGCACAGCATAAAAATAGGTTACCTAGAGAAACTTTCGATCACTGTCCAAGTTTTTTCCCATGCCAGAGCGACCATCCCCTCAAATTTCTGTAGTGCGGGAGTGATGTCCAAAAGTTCCGAGCCTGAAACAAGTGTCCCACGTTCCCGCTGATGTTCGGCAAGGAGCGTGATGTATTCCTGCCTCCGTTCTTTAGGAATAATAATGGGGGGAAGCCCTGCCCGCAAGAGAGGGAGGTTTGAGATGAGACGAGCCAGCCGTCCATTGCCCTCCGCAAACGGATGGATGTGGACAAAGGGGATATGCAGTCGTGTATATACGGCTGGGGCATTTTCCCGCGTCACTTGCTGGTCGTTGAAGCAGTGTAACCAACGGGCCATAAGCGCAGGCACGTCTTCAGGAGAAGCATACTCCATCCAAACGGCTTTTCCCTCATGGTCTCGGCTGTACGTCCCGTTTGGAGCGTTCTTGAAAGCGCCAACGGGAGCATAGGCGTCAATAACGGTTTCGGTCTGTATGAAACGGTGCAGGGTGAACAGGTGCTCTTGGCTAAGCGGGGTATTGGCGATGACAAGGTGTTCCATCCATTTAAGCGCATCCGCATGGCCCTTGATTTCGCAATGCTCGCGGAATGTTCTTCCAGCGATGGTCAGCCCTTCCCGAAGGAAAAAGTCGGTGTCGCCAAGCGAGAACGTATTTCCTTCAAGTCCGGCGGACGCACATGTCCACTCAGCAATCAAGGCGTCTTGCAAGGCTGCCCGCCTGTATTCGGGAATGGCGTCCAAGCATTGGAAAAGGTCTGACATTACCGTCCATCCCTTTGTGCCCTTCAAGGCAGTCTGGTACTCGTGGAAAAATCCCTATTGCACTCTCTCGTAAGAGTAGCCGAGATGGTCTGCGAACTCAATCTACAAAAATGGCTGTGCGTGCGGTGCGTTGTGCGGACGCTCTTTTTGCCGGTGGACGAGAGCTTTTGGACAGTCTGGACGTGTCCAAAACGCACAGGATTTCGCACGCACGCCAAATCTGTATGCAACGAGAGAATTACGTATACAACATATTAACTTTTATGAATATTTTTTGAGCTTCTTTTTGTCTTCTTGTCTGTCCGTGGAAAATGATGGTTCAGCTCTCTATAAGAGAGCTGAACCAGATGGACACGGAATATCAGATTTGACTGGCTGGCAGACTCCATACGGTGTCAGATATGGGAAGAGCTTTCTGACACAGGCATATGACGCTTCCCTGCCCTACGGTCATGCCCATTCGATTCAGTGTGTCGAAATGCCGGATATCGTCTCTTCTTGGTGAGGCTGTTTTCTTGATCTCCAGCGGGTAGAGAGTGCCGTCTCTGACGAGGAGTCCGTCAAGTTCCTTCCCGTCCTTGTCACGATAAAAATACAGCGGAGCTTCCTGCCCTGCGTACCACCAATTCTTCAGTATCTGACCCATCACCCACGTCTCGAATAAGGCCCCAGACATGGCCCAGCTTTTGCTGTCTCCGGGGCGTTTATCCTATCAGGTAGCGCGTTAGTCCTGTATCCAGAAAACAGAGCTTCGGTGTCTTGCCAACCACTTGTCCACGTTGCTGCGCTAAGATTGAAGAAGCCATATCAACCTGATACTTCAAGGATGAAAAGCTAGCTCTTGACCGTATTGAGATGAACATCTGCACACGAGCCAGATCGGAAATGTGAAAAATTGTGTAGAGAAAAGGGGGGTTGCGGCTTTTATACAAAAAATCTATATTCCATTACGGAATAGATAATTCTCTCTCTTTTTATAATAGAGTGTTGCCTTATAGGCTCTACCTCCAATAAGTGAAACAGAACGGCTTTCTCTTTTTATGCAGGTGAACATATTAGTCTTGTAACAAATACAAAGGATACGAGATGCCTCTTTCTCATGTTCTCATGTGGACGGAAGAGCATGGTTATCGACGCGTGACACCTGACGAGGCTACCCTCTTATACCCTGAAAAGGTCTCGGCGCGTAGTGGTCTTTTTATCTGTGAAATATGCAAGGAAAGAGTAACATTTACGGCGGAAGGACGACAGGCTCGGCACTTTAGGCATGATTCTGCGGCACTGAATAAAGACTGTGAAGAGCGTTCAGTGCAGTACGACTCTGCCCGGTACGTCTGGTCATTTCAACGGGATTTACAAGTACTCCCACTTCGTTTGGTACAGACTGAGGGGCAATATCGGCTGGAGCTTGGTTTACTGGCGCTATCGATAGAGCAGCTAGAACAATACAGTGGGCAAATGCTCTATATTAAAGGACAGAGCATAACGAAAGTATTCTCGTATGATATTACGGAACGTTTTTTCCCTGACCAGTTAACGTGGCTTGGGGTGGGAGATGTTCCAGACTCCCGTTATAACCTTTCTATATCGGGTGGAAGGGCATTACCTCCGCTATGGCCTCATCAGGTAGAGGGAATAGAGAGTCCGACCTTGTTTGATGCTGAGACAGGAAAACGACTGCCACCTTCTCCCTATGTGGTGGTTGGTCGTGAATATATTTTGGCTATCAAGGACAATGATTTTAATACAGGAAATCCAGAAGATATACATGTAGTATATATTTTTCCTCAAGAGCATAGATGGAACGGGTGGAATTTGTACAGAGTGAAGGCCCGGCAATTCAACAGATCAGCGGCCTGTTTCTTCTTACAAGTCCGAGCAACTCTCACAAGACACCCACCGAGTATCTTTCCCTTGTGGCCTACTTTCGTGCGAACTCCGCATCTCATTTATCATAATGCTGATGACATATTCGTTTTTGTTGAAGGAGAAGGCTCAAATATTCATCTTTTTCCCGAAGGGAAAAAGTTCGATTGTGGTAATGAGCATGCACGAATTATTTGTTTTATGGCTGGAACACGGAAACAAATGCTTTCCGGAATCCACATGGAACAGCTTCTGGAGGTAGGCCCTTCCCATATACTGCGGTACGATTACTTCATCCGCAGAGAGTTGAATCAGACTGCCCCGCAGCCAGAAGTCTCAATTAAAGATCAGCGAGGCACGATACTTCAAGAAGATCGGATAAAAGGTATTCCTCCAAGAGGAAAAATCAGGATATTCGCTTCTTTTGATGGTGAAGTTTGGTTGGAACATGATGGTTTTCTAGTAAATCGAAAGAAATTGAAAGGTGGCGAGGAGTTGGAACTAGCAGTGAACACGGGGCAGACTCTGACCATATTTCAGGGGCTGGATCGGATTCGTAGTGTTGTGTTTGCTCGACCCAATCCTTCACGTCCCGGAGTGGAGCTGAATAAAGGCCTGTGGAACGATGTCCTGCTTTGCCGCCGTCTGCGGCGTCTAACAGGAGATGAGGTGCCGACAGTCCATGCGCTGACGGAGGCAGTTCGTTTTTTTCAGAGCTATCGGGCTACCGGAGCATGGTTGCGTATGCGGAAGGCAGAGGGCTCTATTTCAGCAAGGGCATTGTCCCTGCTCCTGAGCTTGATGAACAAATGATGGCATAGCCGGTGAGAAGACTATGTGTGAAGAAGATTCTTTCGTTTCAGTTTGTGTGGTGCGTGGTGGGGAGGTTATCACTCGTATTGCCGATGTTGAAGGGAATAAACTCGTTCCGCCAAAAGTAGACTATTCCAAGGAATTCAAAGGAGCCAATAAGGATAAACTCTATTACAATCCTCATAAGGAATCATGCTTGCCTGAAGGACACATGGGTATATGGAAATGGAGCGTAAGCCCAAGCCTCACAGATACGGATAAAGATTGGATAGCTAGTGAATACCAAAAGCTTTTGAGGCCGATTGAAGTTTTTTCTGGCTTTAGATACAGGGAAAAAGAGGAATTGGCGGCTCTCCTGCGAGGGGGAATAACTATACCACCATGTGATCACCCCATTTTGATTCTGTTCCGCAATGAATCCCGTGATCAAGCTGTTCTGTGTGAGCCTTTCCAGTTGGAGGTAACGGGAGACGGTGTACGTGTAAAAGACAATATTTTTAGAATGCATTGTTATGATATCGAGGCAATCGACCTCTTTTATACACAATCGACGCAGGGGCTTCCTCGTCGATGCCTATATCGTTTTTTAGAGCTTCCTCAGAATAGCAACTGTTTTTTTATACGCTCTCCTGAAAAAGCTATAAAAAAGATATTTCAGGATCGGATAAGTTGGAATTTTATCAAGACTCACAACCTGGGTACTCGTAATGAATACAAAATATTCCGTAGTATAATAGAAGCATTGCCAGAAAATGATCTTGTTGAAGAACTTTCAAACCAGTATCAATGTTCTAAAGATGTAGCTGACAGCTACTGGAAGATTTTTAAAGAGCATATTGATAAATATGTGCGAGGTGAAGATATTGAGACGGAGGCGTTGCGCAGCCTTCTGGAGAGAGATAAATCTCTCAGCGACCGTTTGTACGAAGAGTGGCTACAGGCTCATCAGCAGGAACTGAATGAAGAAAAGAATAAACTTGAGCAAGCTCGAGCTGAATTCGAAGTACAACGGGATACATTGGAAAAGGAACAGGAAAAGCTGGAAGCTGATTTCACAGAATTTCAGAGGAATCAGAAAGTTGAACAGGCTAGAATACAGAACGAGACGAAGAAGGCTGAAGCCCGTCTCATCAATATTCGCGAAGAAGCGAAGCATTACGAAACGCTGGGTCAGGAAAGTCTCCAGCTGGTACGGGAGAAACTCAGTCTCGCTCGGGAAGAAACCGCAAAGTTTCTTGCAGACTTAGCATTGTTTGGCACACATGATCATGTAGCAGCCTCTGTTTCTTCCAGCATAGAGGAGCGCCCCATTCCTATGGCCCGTTTCCTGCCTGGACGCTTACCGGTAGAATGGGAGACAGTTACCAGTGCGGAAGAAGAACTGGAAGAATTGGAAGAAAATTTGAGGCAGTCTGGGGTAAACAAAGAGCATCTTTCTGCATTAGCGGTATACTTGTACGGAGTCTTTCAAAGCAAGATACCGCTTCTATTAGCGGGGCCACAGGGAATTTCCATAGCAAATGCAATATCCTGCACTATGACTGGGCGTTATGCCGCCGTGCTGGAGTGCTGTGGAGAATGGGATTCCACCATGCTGGATGAGGTTATAGGTAGTGATGATGTGGTCATTATTGTAAAACATCCATTTCAGAACCGCTGGATTGATCATCTTCTTCCTGAACTGGCTGTCACGGAAAAAATGTGGATTTTTGTCCATCCCTATGCAGATGACCTCCCTCTTGAGCCTTCCGGAATGTATCAATACCTTCTGCCTCTGGTATTAGATATTTTTATAGATCATAAAGCTGCTCCTGAAGCCATACTCTGTAGTCGGAGGGGAGGGGAATATAAAGAGATTTCCTCTGCTACAGAAATAAGAAGAATGACAAATCCGCTCAGAAAATTAACTCGGAATCTTTATCTTGAAATGCAGGTTAACCGACTTATGGGCTTTGTCTGTGCTCTCTCGAAAAAAGGTAATGAGGCTTTTCTTCGTTGTGGCTGCCTGCTTTTCTCGCTGGCTATCGCGCTGGGCCGGAAAGATACCTTTCTGGAAATAATCCAAAATGAAGAGAACCTCGAGCAGATAGATAGAACATTTCTTGAGGAAAGTATCGGAGATATCCGATGAACTTCAATTCTGTATTTGAACGTATGGCAGAAGAGTTGGCTATCAAAAGGGGAATAACGGAAGATGATTTGTCTTGGAAATGTCGTATTGCCTATAGTGTTACCGCTAAACGAGGATTAGACGCACTTTGGGAGCAGGATGTAGGAGAGCAACATGGTACGGTATCCTTAAATCATCTCATGGGGACCATGCAACAGGTACTCAGGACGTTTTATGTACTCTGCCCAGATATCGAGGTATCCATACAAAATTTTATTCAACATCCTATACTTCTTGGTAAAAAACCAGAAGCATTACTCGGAAAACTTCTTCAGGAAGGCGGTTGTTTCTACCATGTTTCATATCGGGCCGCCCCTTCCCCCTTTGTGAAGGCACAGCTGGCTGGAATAACATTCCTTCGTGGGGTACCATTAGGAGCTGCACGGTGTATGAGCGGGGCAGGTATGTATATGGAAATGCCTGCCGATGGTTCTCCCGAAGAGGTTGCGTCTCTGTTTGGCCTACGGAAGATAGTATCTGGAGCAGACTTGGATAGACTAGAAAATTCTCTTCCAGAAGAGTCTAGGGCGAGCATGGACGACTGGGAGTTTTTGGAGCTGTCGAGAATAAACGGAAAATATTGGAAATCTCGTCCTGATAAGGGCGTGTCTTCTCTTGCACGAAGAAAGCATGACGTAGAAAAAGTATATACGCTGTATCGGTATGACGGTAGTAAATTTCTTTGTCGCACTCTTCCGGAGTTCTGGCATTCTGGGACACAGTATCTTGCACTGGCAATTGCTCTGCTCGCCCAGAGGGGGACATTACCTCCCATCACATACAGCGTAAAAAATAGTGACTCTGTAGTATCCTTGAAAATTGGATACCTGCTCCCGCCCGCAGAAGAAACTTTTTTCCGTTTATACAGTTGGCCTGATACGGTTCAAGATAACAATCCGTATTTTTTCCGTATCATGGCCCGTCCTGTATTCAGGGCTTTTCAGATTCTCATGACCTATCTGGGGTATACATTCTTGGAGGAGTCTCATGGCTGAAAGTATTCTTACTACACATGAATCGCTCAGGATCGCGCTAAAAGAATATATTACGGCTCAGTATCTGCGAAGGATACCTGTCTTGCTGGAGGCTCTGGAGGGACGACTTGATCAAGAAGGTGTCCTATTCCAAGAACCTTATATAGAGTCTTCCCCGGCCTACGAAAGTGTATTGGATGGCTTGTCCCATGCTTCGCTCCCCGGCTGGATGAAGATTTTTTTTTCTCAATTGTCCGAAGCCGGGCTTGGTGTCTATGCCAAGCCTTTTCGGCATCAAGTCACTGCGCTGGAACAGGCTGTGGCAGGGAAAGACTTGTTTGTGTCTACAGGCACAGGGTCTGGTAAAACGGAATGCTTCATGTGGCCGCTTATGGCCAAGCTGGTTCAGGAAGCGCACGATTCTCCGCGGACATGGGAAAAACGCGGAGTACGTTGCATCATCATGTATCCTATGAATGCCCTTGTATCCGACCAGATAAGCCGCCTGCGGCGGCTTCTTGGAGATGAGGCAGGCCGTTTCGTGGACTTGTTCCGGGAATGTGCTGATGATAATGCCCGTCGTCCCCAATTCGGCATGTACACAGGCCGTACCCCCTACCCCGGGGCGGAAGCACGTCTGAGAGAAGATCGGGAGTTGGCCAAAACACTGGCGCGTGTTATTGGAAAGGATGGCTCATCTCCGTACCTTGAAGGTCTGAAGAAGCAGGGAAGAATACCCGCTAAGAAAGACCTGTCCACCTTTGTAGCCCACCTTAGGGACGGTCGCCATGTGACAGATCCTGAGGATGCGGAACTTATCACTCGTTTCGAGATGCAGACAACAAGTCCGGATATTCTCATCACCAACTATTCCATGCTGGAATACCTTCTGTTTCGTCCCCGGGAAAGAAATATTTGGGACGATACGCGCAAATGGCTGGATGCTTCCCCTAATAATCGTCTGCTTTTTGTCATTGATGAAGCCCACATGTATAAAGGTGCATCGGGCGGAGAAGTCGCTTTGTTGCTGAGGCGTCTTTTTTATAAGCTGGGGATACCGCGTAAACGGGTACAATTCATCCTGACCACGGCGAGTATGCCTGATTCTTGTGAGGAAGATCGTCTGGCTGTACGGGAATTTGCAGGTCGTCTTTCCGCCTCTGATGGAGAGAGCTTCTGTTACCTTACTGGCGAAAAAAGGGAACTGCCTCCAGCTGTTATGGATATCCCGATTGAGCATATCGCTCGGTTTCAGGTTTCAGAGCTGACGGCAGGGGAGAGATTGATAGAAACACTGAATACCTTCTGGCAGGACTTCAGGACAGAGCCTTCTTTCACTTCACTTGATTCGGCAAAAGCATGGCTCTTTGACCATTTGGCAGAGTACCGACCGTTCCGTGAACTCATGAAATTGTGCCGAGGGACAGCCATTTCTTTTCATGAACTGGCTTCCGGCCTTTTTCCCGACAGCGTTCCAGAGAAATCTTTGCCGTACGTAGGCGTGCTTTTGGCTATAGTTGCGTTGGCTCAAAAAGAGGGGAATGTCCTTTTCCCTGTCCGCGCGCACATGCTCTTTCGAGGCATACAGGGGCTGTATGCCTGCTCCAATCCAGAGTGTTCCCATTCCCACGAGAAAGACGGACTCGTTTTGGGAGAAGTCTTTCTTACTGGCGGTCATGCCTCCTGCCCGCATTGCGGCAGCATGGTTTATGAGTTGTACAATGACCGCCGCTGCGGAGCCTTATTTTTTCGAGGGTATATCCTTGAAGAACAATTCCAACGCCGTGGGCGTACCTATTTGTGGCGTCTTCCCGGAAAATGGATGGATAAGGGCCTAAAAGAAATACATCTTTACATCCCTCCCAAGGGCTATATTCCACCAAAGGCAACAGGAAACCACAAAACAACGCCTTGCTACTTGGATGTTCGCAATGGTTTTCTTCATATTGGTAGTGATGACTCTCAAAAAGATCGACCGGGCATGAGAAAAATATACTATTGCTCGGACTTTGAGGACAAAGGGCGTCCTGATTTGAAGACGTTTCAATGTTGTCCACATTGTGAACGCAGATTAGGTGCAAGGCAACTGTCAGGATTCAGTACTCGTGGCAATTTTTCTTTTTTCAGTCTTATTCAAGCTCAGTTTGAAGCTCAGCCTCCCGTACCGGATAAGGTAGGAAATCTGGAGCTTCCCAACGAAGGCCGTAAGGTTCTCCTCTTTTCCGACAGTAGACAGGGGGCAGCAAAGTTGGCCCGTGATATGTCGGACGCTTCTGACAGCATGGCGGCACGCCAACTCTTTGCATTGGCTATGCAACGAATGGCGCAAGAGCAGGAACCGCATACATTGAGTGAAATATATGGATATTTTGCCTTAGAGGCGGCGCAGCATAACGTACGCATGTTTAGCGGAACGGATCGCTTGATCTTTTGGAGAGCGTGCGAAAAAGCGGCTCGTCTGGCCAAGAAGAGACGAGAGATTGATCTGGAAATCGAATCTGCGCCGCCGCAGATGCAAGTTCAATTCCTCAGGCAATTTTGCGGAGGATACAATACGATTACTGATATGGCGATGGCATGGATCGAGCCGGAACAGCGTAGCTTTGAGTACGCTCTGGGTGATTTGGAAGATTCTGGAATCACAGTGTCTCCACAGCTCTTTCGTGAGCTGTTCAATGCTTGGATGCTGGATGTCTGCCGTGACAGTATGGCCTTGGGACATCGGATAGGGAACGAAGTTCGGGAAGAATTGCTCCTTCCCTTCCAAGGTTGTGGTCTCCCGGAAAACTGGAAATTTTCTCGGACGATACAGGGCATCATGGGTTGGAAAAGAAATGATCCGGTTATGAAGAAATGGCGGAATGTGCTTGAGGAGTATTTTCTCGACTGTGGAGTGATGGACCAAAATCGAAAGTACATCAATCTCAGGCACGTCCGTATTGGCTTTGATCTGGAGCATACCTGGTTTCGTTGCATCCGCTGTTCCGAATTGACGGCCTTTCCTTTTCGGGAGAAGTGCCCCAACTGTGGCAGCCCTTCTCTCCATCCGCTTGAGGCGAAAGAGCTTGAGGCCATGGAGCTCTGGAGACGCCAGATGAAAGCTGCACTTGAGGGAAAGTCCATTCGCATCATTGATACGGAAGAGCACACGGCCCAACTCTCATACAAGGATCAGCGTGACGCCATGTGGTCACGTACAGAAGAATATGAATTGCGCTTTCAGGATATTCTTGAAGAGGGGGACGCCCCAGTGGATATCCTGAGCAGCACGACCACCATGGAAGTCGGTATCGACATCGGTTCTCTCGTAGCTGTGGGGTTGCGCAATATTCCACCCTTGAGAGAAAATTATCAGCAGCGAGCCGGACGCGCTGGGCGTCGTGGGGCCGCGTTGTCTACCATTGTTACCTTCTGCGAAAACGGCCCCCATGACACACTGTACTTTCACGATCCTTCTCCCATGTTTCGAGGTGATCCCCGCCGTCCGTGGCTGGACACACTGAGTCCACGGTTACTGCATCGACATTTGGCCATGGTCTCTCTGCAATGCTATTTTGAACAAAATGGGCTAGGAGGTCTGGATGAGTTCCCTGTAGTGGAGTTTATGGATTCCCACATGGAAACCTTCTTGGAATTTTTGGACATCTGGCCTGTAGTACGGGGTGGTATCCTGCTAGATCAGACAGCTGAGATAGCAAAGGAAGAATTCTACCAGAACCTGCACAAAGCTCTGACTCTACTTCGTGAAAAATGCCAAAAGCATCCCGAGTTCTATGTCTCGGAAGGATGGAACGCGAAACCCATGAGCATGCTCGATGCTCTTTATGAAGAAGGTGTCATTCCCACGTACTCCTTCCCCAAAAATGTCGTGAGTGTGAACATCATGGATGAAAAGGCAAAGCCTTGCTATCAGGTCTCCCGTGGGCTGGATATTGCCATTAGCGAATATGCCCCGGGGCGAGCCATCGTGGTTGACAAAAATACTTATCAAATTGGTGGATTGTATAGTTTTCACAGTGAACGAAGTATAAGCGGGGACAAAAAAAATTGGCGCAGTCCAGCCCGCCCGTTCTTTGAAGATCATACATATCTGAAACCCATTGTCCGCTGCCCAAGTTGCAACTGGTTTGGTTTGGCATCCGACGATGAAAAGCGTTGTCCTTTCTGCGGCGAAAAGCAGTTGGAAGAAGGTCGTCCCATGCTCCGGCCATGGGGATTTGCTCCCGTAAATGCAAAGAATATTTCTGTATTTCAACTTGATGAGACATTTTCATGGGCAGGACAGCCGTTGTATTCAACATTACCTGCTGACAACATGGAACAGGTAGACGGGTGTACTTGTCTCCGCATGTCCGTCCGCCCAGGCCAACGCATCATCATGATGAATAACGGCAGGGATAAGGGATTTGTGGTCTGTCGAGATTGCGGAGCTGCTGTTCCTGCGATTCACTTGGATTCTTTGAAGAAGATGACACGTCCTTATCTATTGCCGTTTTCTTCAAAACCGTGTCCGCATACTGACACCATGGAGGTAAATATTGGCTATGATTTTATTACAGACATGCTTGTCCTGGAGTGTGCACTGGATAGCCAAAAACTGGATACCTGTCGAAAGAGTCCATGGCTGGAACGGGCCGCACAGTCACTATCCGAAGCTCTACGGCTCCAGGTCAGCCAGAAGTTGGATATAGAATTTACGGAACTTGTCAGCGGGTATCGTATTCGGGAGAATGGGAAGGGCGTTTTCGTCGATTTGTATCTGTATGACAATCTCTCCAGTGGTGCTGGTTATGCTGTAGGTTTGGCACCTCGCATGGGGGAGATACTCAAGGATACAGAGGCATTCTTGCTGGCGTGTTCCTGCGATGATGCCTGCCAGCATTGTCTACAACACTACCGTAATCGACACGTTCACGGAGTACTAGATCGTTTTGCCGCCCTTGATCTCCTACGCTGGGGAATGACGGGAAAACGGGCAGAACCTCTCGGGAACGATATCTATGAGAAACTGCTCAGGCCGTTTTTACCCGTACTGGAGGAAGAACATCTCCGACTCGAAAAGAAGGGAGAGCAATACTTTTTGAACTCCTGCGACAGACTAAAAAGGCTGGAGATCTATCCGGCCATGTGGTCAAGGCCTAGTGGGGAGAATCTTATCAGTATAAGCGATGCAGAGATGAAACACGCTCGTCCACGGGCCTTGAACGAAATGTTGGCTTTTTGAGACAGGCATACGCGAAATGGGTTGTGCTGCCAATATGGTGCATTGGGCAGATAGTTGAGAAAATAGGGTATCCGATGGTATTCGGATACCCTGTTGTCGGACTAGCGTGGTTTGGTAAGGAGTTCTTTGATCAGGCTATCAGCCTCGTATCCCTTGAGGTCTTGTAACTGTTTGCCCAAACGGGAAGCAGCAAGCTCTTCGGGATTTTTCCTTTGTTCCTGAGCCTTGTTGCGAATGAGGGAGAGCTGGTTACGGCTGGCAGGCTTGCCTCCTCCTCCCCGGAATCTATTCTTATCGTCCTGAGAGGCATTTTGAGAGATGTTTTGATGATTTTGGATATAGGTTCAGCTTTTTGTTTAACAACGTTTATAACCCTGTTTTTAGCGATTTCAAGAGTATCCTCGTTTTCAAAAGGAGAACGAGGAGATGCGGAACAAACATCACTTACGATTCTTCCATCTGGCATGACTATACTTGCAGACACAATTGCAATCCTTCCATTCTTATCGGTGGGAAGCTGAAGTACATGAACAGAAATTGAATTCAAAACATCAAACATAGAAATTTTCTCCTGTAAAAATGGTTTTGAAAAGCACTCCATCGCCTAGTCCAAGTCAAAATGTTCTGAATGGTGTTGAATTGGGCATATAATGGAAAGTGTTTTCTTTTTTTATATCAGGAGCGCCATGTTTCATTTTTCCTCGTAGCCATTGAAGAAAAGAATCTCTTTCATATCCGATTTTTTTGCCAATCTTAACTTTCACAGCAGGACCAGTTCCAAGAGCATCAGCATTCGACATGCTTTTCGCGGAAAAAATTCTTCCAATCTTCTCTGAAGCAAATTCTCTTGTAAAAACTGGGGGCAGTTCCTTACGCAATTGCTCAAAGAATACTTCATCTCCAAACATGATTTTTCTCCTTTTGTTATGGCCTAGGAAGCCTTGAATACCCATATCGCCATGCATGTTTCTCAAGGCCATCTTTGCTGAAGGTTTTAGCAAGATAGCTTCCAGAGCGAAATGCTACATCTCTTTTCATAGAGAAATCTTCTTTATTTCTGTCAATGACGATTCCATTGTCGTATTCAGGTTCTCTTTTTTCACTTAAAC
>NZ_DBMAFI010000010.1:0-95785 GCF_057864385.1 Bilophila sp.
GTTTTTACCAATATTTTTTGGATTGATTGAGAAAAAAGTAGTTTTTAAAGTGCCATGTTGAGAGGAAGGAGGGTAAAGCATAGCGACAATAAAACAAAATAATTATAATGAGATGGGGATTAACTCCAAAGACGAAAAAATGGAATTGTAATGCGAAAATGCATTGA
Source organism: Bilophila sp. (assembly GCF_057864385.1). Classification (NCBI taxonomy): domain Bacteria; kingdom Pseudomonadati; phylum Thermodesulfobacteriota; class Desulfovibrionia; order Desulfovibrionales; family Desulfovibrionaceae; genus Bilophila; species Bilophila sp. Next base: position 168 of record NZ_DBMAFI010000010.1, read on the forward strand.
CAGTGAAAAAAAGAGCAAGTAGGGTCAAACACGTAGTAGGCGTTCCATCTCCCCTCCTTTTTACCCCCTTTGTGAGGTATCCATGATCCGTAGAACGTTTCTAAAAGGTGCGGCTGCTGTTTCGTTTTCTCTCATGGTTTCGCCGGCGTTGACGGCTTTTGCCAAAGATTCGGTGCGTGTCTATTTGGGTGGCCCAATCTTCACCATGAACAAGAACAACGATATAGTAGAAGCCATCGCGGTGAAGGGTGAGACTATTCTGGCAGTGGGCAATAAGGCCGAGGTCATGGCTGTTGCCGGTTCAGGTGCCACCGTAGTGGATCTTAAGGGAAAGGCGCTTATCCCCGGTATGATTGACGGGCACAGCCATTTTCCCTCAGGGGCTTTTAATGAGTTGACGATGGTCAATCTCAACGTACCTCCTCTTGGGCGTGCGGAGTCGATTGGGGACATGCAGAATCTGCTTAAGGAACGTGCCGCCCAGACGAAAAAGGGGGACTGGATCGTCGGTTATAACTACAACGATTTAGCTATTAAGGAACAACGGCATCCTACCCGTGCCGATTTGGATGCTGTGTCTACTGAGCATCCGATTTTTGTAAAGCATGTGTCTGGCCATTTAGGTGTGGCGAACAGCAAGGCTCTGGAGTTGGCTGGCATTACGGAAGAGACGCCGAATCCTGAAGGCGGTAAGTTCCGCCGTGGTCCAGACGGAAAGCTGGATGGCGTGTTGGAAGGCCCGGCAGCCCAAGCGCCTGTTTCGGCTATTCGTCCCAAACCTACGGCCGCGCAATATGAAGAGGCTGTGCGTCGTGACAGTATGGTCTATGCGGCTGCGGGGATTACGACGGCCAACAATGGCGGCAGCCCCACTGTGGATGACTTTTTCCTCAAGGCCAGCGAAAACGGCGATTTGGGCATCCGTGTGGTCATTTGGCCCAATGGGCGTAATGCCAAGCTGATAGAAAGCTATGGTAAAAAGCGGCAGGGCACACAGCTTGATAAGGCTGGCAAGGTATTTCTTGGCCCCGCCAAGCTTTTTGCCGATGGTAGCCCGCAAGGTTATACGGCTTGGTTCTCCAAGCCCTACTTTAAGCAGTTGCCCGGTAAGCCGGCAGATTTTCGCGGATTTCCGGTATTCAATTCGCGAGAGGAATTGTTTGCGTTGGTTCAGAAACTCCATGATGCGGGTTGGCAGATTACCACGCACACCAATGGCGACCAAGCCATTCAGGATATGATCGACGCGTACAGTGCCGCTTTGGAAAAGAATCCGCGTAAGGATCACCGCCATATCCTTAACCACTGTCAGTTCTGTCGTCCTGATCAGGTGGTGGCCATTGCCGAAAAGGGCTTTGTGCCTTCCTATTTTGTAACCCACACATGGTTCTGGGGCGATATTCACCGCGATATGGTAGCTGGCCCTGAGCGTGCGGCCCATATCAGCCCTTTGAAGGCGGCATTGGATCATAAGATCACCTTTGCCTTGCATAATGATACGCCCGTGACGCCCATTAGCCCGCTCATGGATGTCTTTTCGGCTGTTAATCGTCTCACGTCCTCAGGGAAGGTGCTTGGTCCTGATCAGCGTATTGGCGTTATGGAAGCTCTGCGCGGCGTAACCATTAACGGTGCCTATATGCAGCGGCTTGAAGACAAGATCGGCTCTCTGGAAAAGGGCAAGCTGGCCGATATGGTTATCTTGGACAAGGATCCCACCAAGGTGGATCCAGTCAAGCTGAAGGACATCATGGTGGAAGAAACCATCGTGGGTGGTAACACGGTTTACAAGCGCGCTTGATGCGCCGTTGTCTAATGTTTATAAAAAGGCCCGCCAAAAGCGGGCCTTTTGTCTATCCATCGTTGTATTGAGACAGCTTAGAAGCTGATGTTATCCAGATGCGCATGCTGGATAAGCTCCGGGATGTCAGTAAATCTTTCGAAATCCCAACTCACAAGCTCAGGATAGGTCAAGTGCTGTAAGCCTTGCGGGTTAGCCGAAATGATGAACCACCGTTGCCCTGAGGAGTCTTCCCCCCATCCAAAGCCGATCACAAGGTCTTCGAGATATTTGGGAAATCCATGATATAGGGCGGTGTATTCCGCCACAAAGGCTTCATGGGCTTCTTTAAACGAAGGGTACATCTGACGACCGGATTCCGTACTTGCCATACTGTGCTCCTGTTGTGATCAACCTCATCGTAAGGGATCGCCATCATAAACGCGAGACGTCTGCTAGGCCTTTTGTCACGCTGTTGCCGATCTGCCATAGAGAATACATACTAGCGGTTGAAGGTACCTTAAAATAACAGCGAGGTATCTGGAGTGCAAGGCTTAAGGTAGGCTTCTAGTAATATCTCCCCATGCCGGAACTAGAGCCGGAATATGGACAGATTCGTGTTCGGCTGTGTACGGGGGTAATCCTACCGAAGTTTATATCAGAACGGGGTATATGCATTCTTTAAAACCACATTGTCCTATTCTCCCGGATTTGATGGCGTTGGAGTCGTGGGCAAGGTAGGCGCGAGTGTGCAATGTAGCAAACCCGGTGATAGTTTTTTGTGACGGCTCTTACGGCATGAATAAGAACAGCAAAATAGTAGAAGCCATTGTAGTGAAGGGTGAGACCATTCAGTAGTGGGGAGCAAGGCCGAGGTCATGGCTGCTATCGGTTTAGGGCGGCGCAATGCGGGGACTTATGCTGAAGAAGTTGTCTGTGACGAGGTTCATTTACCCGATACCGTTACGGGTGGGCAGGGTGCGAGGGTAGGGGGCAGCCGCGTATTCAATAGAGAAAAGACAGGATAGGCTGGCCGTGATCCTTCTCCGATTTTTGAAGAGAATGTTTTGGGAAAGCCTGTTCTTTAAAATGGATAAAGTGGTTTTGTTTGATAATATTCATATATAATAAATAGATATCAATATGAATCCTACGCGGTGCCAGCTTGACCTGCTCTGTGAAGCGGTGCATAGATTTCCGAGTAGAACGGATGACAAGAAAATACCTCCCCCCCTCTTCCATTATGGCTGTTAGGGCTTATATGGTATTTTGTCGGGAGAAATCCCTTTAATGAATCGTTATGCTCTCCGGGCGTGGCTCCGGTCGCACCCCGGATTGGTGACCAGTTTTTTTGGAGGACAGCATATGTGGGAATACACGGATACCGTTCGGGAGCATTTCCTGAAGCCGCGTAACGCGGGTGAGCTTGCTGATGCCAACGCCATTGGCGAGGTGGGAAGCCTTGCTTGCGGTGATGCCTTAAAGCTTTTCTTGAAGATCAATGACAAGGGCATCATCGAAGACGCTTCCTTCCAGACGTTTGGTTGTGCCAGTGCTATTGCTTCAAGCTCCGCGTTGACTGAAATGATTAAGGGCAAGACAGTGGAGGAAGCGGCCAAGGTGACCAATAAGGATATTGCGGCGTACCTTGGAGGATTGCCCCGAGAAAAGATGCACTGCTCTGTCATGGGACAGGAAGCCTTGGAAGCAGCTCTGCGCAACTGGCGCGGTGAACCCGCCGAAAAGCAGCATGAGCATGAAGGCAAGCTGGTCTGCAAGTGTTTTGGTGTGACCGATGTTCAGATTCGCCGTGCCATTGAGGAGAACAACCTCAAGACGGTGGAAGAAGTCACGAATTACACCAAGGCTGGCGGCGGGTGCGGCGAATGTCTTGATACTATTCAGGATATTCTTGATGAAGAATTGGGGAAGCCGAAGTTGAAGGAATTTAACCCCGCCCCGAAGTCCATAATGACCAATGTGCAGCGTATGCAAAAGGTCATGCAGGCCCTTCAGGATGAAGTACGTCCGCGTCTCGCTGCAGATGGCGGTGATATTGAATTGGTAGATGTCGATGGTCATCGGGTCGTCGTTGCTTTGCGTGGCCTGTGTTCAAACTGCAGTTCCCGTACGGTGACGTTGAAGGATCTGGTTGAGAAGATTCTTCGTGAGCAGGTGGAACCGGAAATTGTGGTTGAAGAGGTGAAGGCATGAGCGTCATCTATCTTGATAACAACGCCACGACTAGCGTAGCGCCGGAAGTTTTTGAAAGCATGGTTCCGTTTTTTACGGAAAAATACGGTAATGCTTCCAGCATGCATACGTTTGGCGGACAGGTGGGCAAGAGCATTCAGGAGGCACGCGAAAAGGTTGCGGCGATGCTTGGTGCGCAGCCTGAAGAAATCGTGTTTACCTCCTGCGGTACGGAAAGCGATTCTACGGCCGTGATGTCCGCTTTGCAGGCGCAACCTGAAAAAAAGCATGTCATTACGACCCGTGTTGAGCATTCGGCGCTTATCGCCCTAGGACAGCATCTGGAGCAGAAGGGTTATGAGCTGACGTATCTGGGAGTGGACTCCAAAGGGCGTCTGGATCTGGACGAGCTTTCGGAAGCTATGCGTAAAGATACGGCCATTGTCTCCATCATGTTCGCCAACAATGAAACCGGTACCGTTTTCCCCATTCAGAAGATCGCCGAAATGGTGAAGGAGCGGGGGATACTGTTCCATACCGACGCTGTACAAGCCGCGGGTAAGCTTCCCATTGATCTTGCCAAAATGCCTGTAGATTTTTTAGCGCTTTCCGGACACAAGCTCCATGCCCCCAAGGGGATTGGTGTGTTGTATGTCCGTAAGGGGACGCGCTTCCTCCCGTTCCTTCGCGGTGGGCATCAGGAAAGAGGGCGTCGTGCCGGTACGGAAAATGCGCCGTACATCGTAGGCCTCGGTACTGCATGTGAACTGGCTATGCGCCACATGACGGATGAAAACACGAGAGTGCCCGCCCTCCGCGATAAGTTGGAAAAGGGGCTTCTGGCGGCTATTCCCGATGCCATCGTGAATGGAGATGTGGAAAACCGTCTGCCGAACACGTCCAATATTGCGTTCCAGTATGTTGAGGGCGAAGCTATTCTGTTGCTTATGGATCAGCTCGGCATCTGCGCAAGTTCCGGTTCGGCCTGCACCTCCGGCAGCCTTGAGCCTTCGCATGTGCTGCGCGCTATGGGCGTTCCCTTCACCTTTGCGCATGGTTCCATCCGTTTCTCGTTGTCCCGTTATACGACGGACACTGAAATCGATTATGTCCTTGAAAAACTGCCGCCCATCATTGAGCAATTGCGTGCGATTTCGCCGTTTAGGGCAATGAAATAGCAGCTCGTCTTTTGGTGGAGAAAGAAAAGGCACCTCACTGGGGTGCCTTTTGTATTGCTGCGGTGGGGGCTACTTGGTCAACTGACTATGCCAAACGAGCAGGGCGTTCATAAGCGCCGTGACCTGTTGTTGTAAAGAGGGATCAATGAGATCTCCAGATTCGTTGAAGGCAGCGGAAAAGGCGTTGGAAAAGACTTCCGGTTTATTTACTGGGTGGAGGTTCAAATAAACACATACCTGCCGCAGATGGTACTGTGCCCGCGATGTTCCCATGCCGCCTCCGGCTCCCATGATGGCTACCGGTTTACCGTTGAACGGCGCGCAGTTCGGCTCGCGTGAAACCCAATCAAGAGCATTTTTTAAAGCCGGGGCGATAGAGTAATTATACTCTGGACAAGCCAGCACAAGAGCATCGGCTTCGGTGACCTGTCGGATCAGCGCTTGCACTGGCTCAGGTTTGGGATCGCAGCGATCGGCATTGTAAAAAGGAATATTGGTAAGATCGGCAATTTGGAAGTTCACCGCAGCAGGGAGGCATTGCTTGGCGAACCGTAGGAGTCCCGTATTGCGGGATTGGGCGCGCAGGCTTCCAGAGATACCGAGAATATTGAGAGTAGGATTCATATGTATTTCTCCTTTTTTAAAACTAGTTGTTTTATACACAGCTTGTCCATGAGAAAGACAAATCATAATAGCAAACGATACACAAGCTGTTGAAGAGGGTTTAATGGAAAGGCCATGTCATAGAAAATGATTGATGCTTTATTTTTTGAAATTCTAAAGGAATAACCAATAAAATGTCTCAGCTATGGAGTTCTTTAGTGGAAAACTAGAGAAAAAGATTGTATTTTCACCGTACTATGAAAAAATAACCACATTTTATGACAGAGCCATGAAAATAACGAAACAATATTATCTGCTCTTTTGAAAAAATTTTTGCAGTAACGATGCGCACTCCGGTGCAGCAATACCGCCCATATGCCATACTCGGTGGTTGTGGAAAGGTAAATCCAAGCCGTTGAAGCACGACTCTACAGCTCCGGCTTTATTGTCCGCAGCCCCATAGACGACACCGGCAAGGCGGGCATGGACAATAGCGCCCGTACACATCAGGCAAGGTTCAAGCGTAACGACGAGAATACAGTTTTCGAGGCGATAATTGCCCAAAACGGCTCCGGCTGAACGCATGGCCATAACTTCGGCATGGGCTGACGGATCGGAAAGGGCAATGGGTTGATTGTGCTCCGCAGCGAGGATCGTCCCCTCAGGATTGACGATGAGTGCCCCTACGGGAATTTCGCCTTGCTGGGGCGCTTGCTGTGCTTTTACAATCGCTTGGTGCATCAACCCCTCCCATGACCATCCGGGAGGAGGGGGAGGGATAGGGCCCCATGCTGTATAGGCACGGGGTTCGCAGGCGTTTTCGGAAAAGGCCGTCCGAGGATGTTGCGATCTGGAGGACGGCCTATCTGGTGACGTCATTATAGAATGACCCGCCTGCGGATCTGCTGAACCACCTGTTCGGGCGTATCGCAGACCGTAATGAGATCATCCACTTCAGAAGCCCTGATGTAGCCTCCAGTAACCATCGTATTGCGAAGCCAGTCAAGGAAGCCGTTCCAGAAGCTGCTTTGGTACAGGATGATGGGGAGCGGGCGGATACGCTTGGTTTGCGCGAGTACAAACGCTTCAGAGAGTTCATCAATGGTGCCCATGCCGCCGGGCATGACGACATACGCGAGCGCATACTTTACAAACATGAGCTTGCGTAGGAAGAAATAGCGGTAATCACTGCGTATCTTTACATACTTATTACATTCCTGTTCATGGGGGAGCTGGATATGCAGGCCGACGGACGTTCCTCCAGCCTCGGTGGCTCCCTTGTTTCCCGCCTCCATGAGGCCGGGGCCGCCGCCGGTAATGACGCCATAACCCGACTCAACCAACAACTTGGCGATGGTCTCGCCCTCAGCATACAACGGGTTTTCAGGCTTGACCCGGGCGGAACCGAAAATGGACACACAGGGGCCAAGCTCACTGAGCGTTTCAAAACCATCGACAATTTCAGCGAGAATTCTAAACATTCGCCATGATTCACGGATAGATAGCATGTCTATCGGGGATTGGCTCATAGGTAACTCCTTTTGAGGTATGGAAGGGACTATAGCCCGGTGTGTATTATGGCGCAAGACTCCAAGAGAAAGCCTATGGGAGAGAAGGGCGCATAAATTTTTTTCTTCATATCATGGCGGTATGATGAGAACCATTTTGACTTATGTGAGTGCATAGTTTTTCTTGTCATGAGATACCGGTTACAGGTAGTATGAGACTTTGTTTGGGAATTTACTCTGCATCAGGAGGTTCTATGAAAGTCCATTTTCTCGGTGCGGCGCAGACGGTCACCGGTTCTTGCTATCTCATTGAGGCTTGCGGGATTCGTTTCACCGTGGACTGCGGCATGCATCAGGGGAACTCCGAGATCGAGGCCCGCAACTTCGATACTGATATCTACCAGTCTGGAAATATTGATTTTATCCTTTTGACACACGCTCATATCGATCACTCTGGCCTTTTGCCCCGCATTGTACATGAGGGATTCAAAGGCTCCATTTATTGCACGCCCCCGACGGCGGCCCTTGCCGGGCTGATGCTTGAGGACAGCGCGCATATCCAAGAAATGGAAGCTGAATGGAAGCAGAAGAAGCAAAAGCGGCACACCGGCCAGAACGGTAAAAGCAAAGAGATTGCCCCGCTGTATACGGTTGAAGATGCCCGGAAGGTTTCTGATCAGTTCCGTTTGGTGGAGTACAACAAAACCTTTGAACCCCATCCGGGCATTGCCGTTACCTACAGGGACGCTGGCCATATCCTTGGATCCGCTTTCTTGGAGCTGACCGTGACGGAAGAGGGCAAGACGACCCGCATTGTCTTCTCAGGGGACTTGGGACGTCCGGGAACGCTCCTGATGCATGATCCGGTCGTTGCCAGTCAGGCGGATTATCTGTTCATTGAAAGTACATACGGCGATCGGAATCATAAGAACGAAGAAGCGACATTTGACGAACTGGCGGAAGCCATCGCCTACAGCTACAATAACCACGATAAGGTCATCATCCCTGCTTTTGCCGTAGGGCGTACGCAGGAGATTTTGTACTGCCTGTACTTGTTGCGGCAGAAGGGAAAGCTCCCGGATGATATGCCCATATTCGTTGACAGCCCTCTGGCGATTCGTGCAACGGAAGTCTTTAAAGAGTTCAAGGAGTATTTGGACACGCCTGAGATCGATTTGTCAGGGAACATGTCCGCATTGCTGCCCAACCTGAAGTTTACCCTGAGCGCTTCAGAGTCCCAAGCATTAAACGTGATGAAAGGGCCGGCGATCATCATTTCCGCGAGCGGAATGTGTAATGCCGGGCGCATCCAGCATCATCTCCGCCACAACGCATGGCGCCCCACAGCCAGCATCGTCTTTGTCGGGTATCAGGGCGTCGGCACGCCGGGCCGCAAGATCGTCGATGGTGCAAGCTCCATCCGGCTTTTCAATGAAGATGTCGCCATCAAGGCCAAGGTTTTTACGATTGGCGGATTTTCCGCGCACGCTGGGCAGAGCCAGATTTTGGACTGGATACGGAAAATGGCGCATCCCGGCATGCAGGTCGTACTGGTGCATGGCGAAGAGAAAGCACAGCAGATCCTTTCCGGCCTTATCAAAGACCAGTTCCATCTTTCGGTCTATACTCCCGGTTATTTGGAAGAAATGGCTCTTGTGTCTGGCGCTACCCCCGAAGTGGTCGTTACCGCACAGCCGAAGAGTTACGCGCATGTGGACTGGAACTTGCTGCTTGAAGAAACGGAAGACAAGCTTTCCAAGCTCCGTATACGCCTTGAAAAGGCCGAGGAGCGGCCTTGGGATGAACAGGTTGATATCCGGGATCGCATCCTTGAGCTTAATAAGGAATTGCTGTCTGTCCTGACTCAACTGTAAGTGAAGAAGAGGGGCCCGCAATGGGCCTCTTCTTCTCCGGTGATTAAGGCAGAATCTGTTCACTTCAACGTTGGTGACAACCGACAGTTTCCTACTGGAGTTTTCATGCGAATCATTGCCGGAGCCCTTGGAGGCCGGAGTTTGAAGACGGTTGAAGGGCCGGGGTATCGTCCGGCTACGGCCAAGGTACGTGAAGCCATTTTTTCTATGCTTTCCTCACGGGGGGTTGTATGGAGCGGTTTGCGCGTTCTGGATTTGTTTGCCGGAAGTGGAAGCCTGAGCTTTGAAGCCCTCAGCCGGGGGGCCCAAGAGGTCTGTCTCGTCGAGCGTGAGCCGAAGGTTGTACAATGCTTGAACCAGAATGTGGATACACTGGATGTGGCGGATCGGTGCCGTGTGGCGGAGAGCGATGTCCTGCGTTTTTTGAGGGGCAGGGCGTATCAGCCGTATGACGTCATCTTCGCCGATCCGCCGTATGGTGAAAACCGGCTGGCTCCTACGCTCAAGGCCATTATGAAGGGCGGTTGGCTTGCACCAGACGGGTATCTGCTTGCTGAGATTGAAGGATTGCTGCGTTTTGACGCAGCGGCGGCCCATGAGGAGCTTGAATTGGAAGTTGACCGAAATTACGGACAAACCCGGATCATCTTATGGCACAAGACAAACGAGTAGCGATTTATCCCGGAACATTCGATCCGTTGACAAACGGACATGCAAACATCATCCGGCGAGGATTGCGCATGTTCGACAATATCATTGTCGCGGTAGCCGCCGATACGGGAAAATCCCCCTTGTTTTCCCTCGAAGAGCGTGTTGCCATGGCGGAGAAGGTTTTCGCCAAGGAACCGAATATTTCCGTTGAGCCGTTTCAGGGGTTGCTTGTGGAGTATGTTGCCCGACGGAATGTCCATACGGTGCTTCGAGGGCTTCGAGCCGTTTCGGACTTTGAATATGAGTTTCAGATTGCGCTCATGAACCGTAAGTTGCGCCCGGATATTGAGACGCTGTTTCTGATTTCAGACTACCGCTGGCTGTACATCAGCTCAACCATCGTTAAGACCGTCGCAAGGTTAGGCGGGGATGTGCGTGGGCTTGTCCCTGATTATGTTCTCAGTTGCCTGCGTGAGCGTTTCGGTTTCACACACGGAGAGATCGAACCTGTAGCCCCGCCGCCCGTACCGGAACTCTCAGAGCTTGCGCGCTTGCAGGAACTGGAAGCTTCACTTGACAGGGATGCTGATAAATGACGAAACTCCGCGTCGTCTGTCTCGTCGGCCCTACGGGGGTTGGAAAGTCCGCAATCGCGTTACGCCTTGCCGAACAGTTTAATGGTGAGATCATCAATGCGGATTCGCGTCAGGTTTTTGAAGCTTTTCCGATCATCACGGCCCAACCCTCTCAGGTGGAACAGGCCGCATTCCCGCATCACCTTTACGGTTTTTTGAAAACGGACGCCCGTTTTTCCGCAGGGGCTTGGGGGGAAAAGGCCCTAGGGTATATTGAACATACGGCATTCCCTGTGATTGTGGGAGGAACGGGGCTGTATCTCCGGGCATTTTTTGATGGTATCGTGGATATTCCGCCAATACCGGATACCATCCTCACAAGGCTTACGGAAGCGTGCCGCATTGAAGGTTCACCAGTGCTGCATCGGAAGTTGGAGGAAATCGATCCGGCATATGCCGCCCGTATCCATAAAAACGATCGACAGCGTATCGTGAGGGCACTTTGTGTCTATGAGGCCACGGGAAAGACCTTTTCATGGTGGCACAGCCAAACGCCTCCCCCGCGAGAGGCGGATGTGCTGCGCATAGGTTTACGCCTTCCACTTGATACGTTGACGCCTTTGCTGGAACACCGTATCGATTTGATGCTTGAGGCTGGCGCACTTGATGAAGCTCGCTCCGAGTATAATGTATTCCCCGATGGGACATTGCCGGGGTGGTCCGGCATCGGATGCCGGGAACTTCATCTCTACCTTTCGGGCACGTTGTCGTTGGATGCCGCACGGGAGCTGTGGATCAAAAATACGCGGGCATATGCAAAACGGCAACTGACATGGTTCAACGCTGATAACCGAATCCAATGGTTTACCCCGGATGAAGGCAAAGATATCCTCTCTCTCGTCAGCGAGTGGCATCAGAGGAAAAAGGATTAGTGGACTGTGACGGGGAAGGGGATAGCCTCGAACTTTCCTGCCCTTGGCTTGGATCGTAGATAGCAATACAAGAGCCGTCCTTCCCACAGCGGGCAGGACGGCTCTTGATTGCTCAGGGCAGAACCTTATTTCTGGCTTTCTTCCACGATACGCATCGTGGTTGTAGCGATTTCCAGTTCTTCATTGGTGGGAATGATGAGGACGGGGATACGGCTGTCAGGCGTGCTGATGACGCGAGCCCCAGGCTTGCGGGTATGGTTTTCTTTTTTGTCAATCTTGATGCCGAAGGGCTCAAGGCCTTCGCAAACGGCCTCGCGGACGAATTCATCGTTTTCACCGATACCGGCGGTGAATACGATGGAGTCAACTTTGCCGAGCAGGAAGAAGTAAGAACCAAGTACCTTCTTAATGCTGCGGGTCAGCATCTTGAACGCGAGGGCAGCCTTTTCGTCACCCTTTTCGATGTTTGCATGCACGTCGCGCATATCACTGGTGCCGCAGATACCGAGCAGGCCGGACTTTTTATTCAGGACGGTATCAGCTTCCTGAGGCGTCATCCCCTTCTTTTCCATCATAAAGGGAACGATGGCGGGGTCGATAGAACCGCAGCGGGTACCCATCATCAGGCCTTCGAGAGGCGTCAGGCCCATCGAGGTATCGATGCACTTGCCGTTTTGAACGGCGCTCATGGAGGAACCGTTTCCGAGATGCATCGTGATGGAGTTCAGTTCCGAAAGCGGTTTGCCGAGGAAGGCCGCCGTCGCTTTCGCGATATACTTATGGGAGGTGCCGTGGAACCCATAACGGCGGATGCGCAGTTCCTCGTACAACGAATAGGGCAGGGGATACAGATACGCTTCGGGAGCCAAGGTCATACCGAATTCAGTATCGAAAACGCCCACATTGGGGACGCCGGGGAAGAGCTTTTCCGCAACCTCGATACCCATCAGGTTGGCCGGGTTATGCAGCGGGCCGAGGGGGAAGCAGTCACGAATGATTTCTTTCACTTTTTCGTCGATAAGCACCGGATCGGTGATCGCTTCGCCGCCATGCAGTACGCGGTGCCCAATGGCCGAGATTTCCGACTTGTCCTGAATAACCCCTTTTTCGGCATCCAGAAGCAAGGAAATGACGTCCTCCATCCCTTCAACGTGCGTGGGGAAGGGGCGCTCGACTACGATTTTTTCTTCCTTGTCGCTGCCGGGAGCAATCTTGTGGCTCAGTTTGCCCATAGGCTGCCCGATGCGTTCGACGACACCGGAGCACAGGACGGATTGGTCGTCCATATTGAACAATTGGTACTTACAAGAAGAAGAACCCGCGTTGATGACCAAAATTTTCATTGTTCTACCAGCTGATTAAAAAAGTTAAAGAGTCTTGTGGCAATAAAAGATGAAGGATCCGGCATCTTCCGCAAAAAGCATACATACGAAAGAGGTGCCCCGGATCCTTCATTAGAGCCCTTATTTAAGGGTGATTAAACCCTTTTCAGCCTGAGCCTGAATAGCCGTAATCATGACCGTGTTGATGATGTCCGGCACGGTGCAGCCACGGGAGAGGTCGTTTACGGGCTTGTTGAGGCCCTGCAGGACGGGGCCGATGGCAAGCGCGTCGGCGGCCCGCTGGACGGCCTTATAAGTATTGTTCCCGGTATTCAGATCAGGGAAGATGAATACGGAGGCCTGCCCGGCGACGGGGCTGGCGGGCGCCTTTGTGCGGGCCACTTCGGGATCGATGGCGGCGTCATACTGGATGGGGCCATCAAGGAGGAGTTCGGGAGCCCGTTCATGTGCAAGCTTGGTCGCTTCGATGACTTCATCCACGGCCTCACCCTTGCCGGAAGAGCCGGTGGAGTAGGACAGCATGGCGACGCGAGGTTCAACGCCGAAGACACGCGCGGTATGCGCCGAGCTGATGGCGATATCCGCGAGTTGGCTGGCTGTGGGATTGGGATTGACCGCGCAGTCGCCGAACACAAGGATACGATCCTTGAGGCACATGAAGAACACGCTCGAAACGATGGACGTATCGGGCTTTGTCTTGATGATTTCAAAAGCGGGACGGATGGTATGCGCCGTGGTGTTCACAGCGCCGGAAACCATGCCGTCGGCATCGCCGATCTGAACCATCATCGTGCCGAAGTAGGTCGTATCCTTCATACGCTCCTGTGCCTGCTCCAGCGTAATACCCTTGTTCTTGCGCATTTCGTAATACTGCTGGGCATAGGCGTCGAAGCGCGGTGAGGCCGTGGGCTGGATAATCGTGACATCCTGTAGTTTCAAGCCAAACTTCTTAATCTTTTCCTGAATGGCATCCGTATCGCCAAGCAGGATGAGATCCGCGATTCCCCGTTCACACAGGACTTCGGCGGCACGCAGAATACGCAGTTCCTCACCTTCGGGCAGGACAATGCGCATGCGATGCTTTTGGGCCTGCTCCGCGAGGTTGAACTCGAACATCATCGGGGTGACGCGATCGGATTGGAAGTTGAAAATCTTGTTGACGAGAGTTTCTTTGTCCACGCCCTCGGAGAAGGCGTCAAGCGCCACAGTAATTTTCCGATAATCTTCGGGGGAAATTTTCCCGTGCAGCTTCAGCAACTCTTGGCATGTGTCGTAAGTGGCGCCCTTTACAGAAAGAATGGGAACGGGGATTCCCGTCCAGCCTTCCATTAGTTTCTGCATGCTTTCAGGCAAATCAATGCCACCGGTCAGAAGGATGCCCGCGATATTGGGATAGGTAGACGAAAGGTGTGAGGTCAGGCTGGCGAGAATGATGTCGGAACGGTCGCCGGGGGTAACGATCAGCAGATCCTGCTTAAGATAGTTCATGAAGTTGCCGACCTGCATAGCCGCAATAAGGTAGTCGTGAACAAGGTTGTTCAGGCCTTCCTTACCGAAAAGCACATCGGCGTTCATCCATTTCTGGACTTCACCGACGCTCGGATTGCACAGGGCGGGGGTTTCGCTGATGAAGAACAACGGGGTGGAGGCCCCGGTGCCTTCAACTATCGTACTTGCGCAGGTGGGGCAATTCTCGGTGGAGAACGACACGCGGTTGACAAATACGCAGCCCACCTCGCGCCGCTTGTCCTTCAGCAACTCCAAATTACTCCTGACGGATGCTTGGATGGCGTCCAGAGATTTATCCCTGCCGTTGATGACGAGCGCAAGCGGAATATTAAGGCTGGCGGCGATCTCAGTGTTCAGTTCGAACTGGACGGCCGTATCCTTATCCCGGAAATCCGTGCCCTGGCACAAAACGAAGTCGTACTCGTTTTCAAGAGCTTTGTACTTCTGGAAAATTTTTTCGATCAACAGGGAAGTGTTCCCCGAAGCCACCAGTTCGAGCGCTTCCTTATAGGTACATGCATAAGTGTCCCTATACAGCATATCCAGCTCAAAATGCTTGAGGATCAGATTGATGCTGGAGTCGCGCCGGGCTTCGTCCTCGCTGTCGATGATGGGACGAAAGAAGGCAACCTTGCGTACCTGAGACTGCAGGAAGTGCATGAGCCCCAAGGTGACTACGGTTTTCCCACTCGAGCCTTCCGTACCAGTGATATAAAGAGAATGGGCCATAAAGAGGTACTCCGGGATGTAAGAATTACAGTTTTGTTCCGCAAAGCAACAAAATCCACATAATAATAGACGGAGTGCCCCTTTCTGTCAAAAGACACTCCGCCGACAGAGTCAAAACCGGGAACCGGCAAAAACGATTCCCGGAAGAGAGTGTTATTTCGTTACGTTGGGCTCTTCAGCGGCCTTCGGCTGGTCGGCCGAACCCGGGAACGCCGCCATGTACTTCAACAGATGGTAGCGATCATTATATGCCTTCTCCAGTTCCGTCTGGAGACGTTCGGAGTCCTGAGGAGCTGTGCTCTTCAACTGGGCATAGCGGTTTTCACCGGCTAAGAAGTCACGCAGGGTTCCGTCGGGAGCTTTGGATTCCAGAATCAGAGGCGACTTGCCCTGTTCGGCCCATTCGGGGTTGAAGCGGTACAGAGGCCAGTAACCGCTGTCGACGGCCAGCTTGCCCTCTTCCATGCTCTTACCCATCCCCTTACGAATGCCTTGGTTGATGCAGGGGGCGTACGCGATGATGAGAGACGGCCCCTTATAGGCTTCGGCTTCTTTCAGTGCCTTGAGCACCTGTTGCTTGTTGGCGCCCATGGAAACAGAAGCCACATACACGTATCCGTAGGTCATGGCCATGCGGCCCAGATCCTTTTTGCCGGTGCGCTTGCCTGCGGCGGCAAACTTGGCGACGGAGCCGAGCGGAGTGGACTTGGAGGCCTGACCGCCGGTGTTGGAGTACACTTCGGTGTCCATGACGAGTACGTTGATGTCTTCACCGGAGGCGAGGACATGATCCAATCCGCCGTAACCGATGTCATAGGCCCAACCGTCTCCACCGAAGATCCACACGGATTTCTTGGTGAGCAGATCGTTCATATCCCAAATCTGCTCGAACAGTTCATGTTCCGGAGCATCGGACAGCGCAGCAAGGATTTCTTCACCGAATTTCTTGGAACCTTCGGCATCTTCCTTGTTTTCCAGCCAGCCGTTAAGCGCGTTGACCAAGCCTTCGGGCAGGTCGGGCAACTTGGCCGCTTCCGCAACAACGTCGGCGAGCTTTTCGCGACGATGCTTGACGGCGCTGAACATACCGAAACCGTATTCGGCGGCATCTTCAAAGAGGGAACTGCCCCAAGCCGGGCCATGGCCATCCTTGTTGGTAGTATAAGGCACGGTAGGCGCGGAACCACCCCAGATGGAGGAGCAGCCGGTTGCATTGGCAATCAACATGCGTTCACCGAACAGCTGGGTAATCAGCTTTACATAAGGCGTTTCGCCGCAGCCGGCGCACGCACCGGAGAACTCAAGCAGAGGCTGCTGGAGCTGCGAACCCTTGAGGGTATCGCGAGCGACCAGATTGTCCTTCGGCTCCACGCATTCGGTGGCGAACTTCAAGTTGGCAACCTGATCTTCGAGCTGGGTCTGCAGAGGCTTCATGACCAGAGCCTTGGTCTTGGCCGGGCAGACTTCGGCGCAGGAACCGCAGCCGAGGCAGTCTTCAGCATAAACCTGAATACGGAACTTGAGGCCCTTGAGCTCCTTGCCGATGGCATCCTTGGTAACAAAGGTGTCGGGGGCACAGGACAGTTCTTCTTCGGTAGCCAAAACGGGACGGATGGCCGCATGCGGGCAGACAAAGGAGCACTGGCAGCACTGGATGCAGTTTTCGGAAATCCATTCGGGAATGTTTACAGCCACGCCACGCTTCTCATAGGCGGTGGTACCGAGCGGAACAAGACCGTCAGGCTCAAAGGCGGACACGGGCAGCTTGTCACCCTGCTGGGCGAGGATCGGCCGAACCACATCCGTGATGTAGGCAGGTTCATGGCTGTGGCCGCAGCCGCAACCGCAGGAGCAGGCTTCAGCCTTGTGCTCATCAACAGCCTCAGCCCATTCGGCCGGAATCTTGATCTCGGTCAGCGCGGCGATGGCGTTGTCCACGGCGGCAAGGTTCATGTTGACGATCTTGTCACCCTTACGACCATAGGTTTTCTTGATGGAGTCCTTCAGCAGAGAAACCGCCTGCTCGAAAGGAATCACTTCGGCGAGCTTGAAGAACGCAGTCTGCATGATCATGTTGATGCGTCCGCCGAGGCCGATTTCCATAGCGACTTTCACCGCGTCCACGTTGTAGAACTTGATGTTCTTGCGGGCGAGGGTACGCTTCATGGAAGCGGGCAGTTCACGGCTGAGGTCTTCAACGGTATTCCATTCGGAGTTCAGCACAAACACGCCGCCGTCTTTGATACCTTCGAGGACGTCGTACTGATGCACGTACGCGGACTTGTGGCAGGCAATATAGTCGGCTTGGTTCACCAAATAGGTGGAGTGGATGGGGGATTTACCGAAGCGCAGGTGCGATACCGTAAAGCCGCCGGACTTTTTGGAGTCGTAGGCGAAGTAGGCCTGAGCGTAGAGATCGGTATTGTCACCGATAATCTTAATGGCCTGCTTGTTCGCGCCCACGGTGCCGTCGGCACCAAGGCCGAAGAACTTGCACTGTACGGTGCCGGGAGCCACAGTGTCGATGTCGGCGCCAACTTCAAGGCTGGTGTAGCTCACGTCATCGACGATGCCTACGGAGAAGTGGTTCTTCGGGCCGACAGTGGTCATGTTGGCGAAGACGGCTTCGGCCATGGCAGGCGTAAATTCCTTGGAGCCGAGACCGTAGCGTCCGCCGAGGATTTCCGGTGTCTTGCCCTTTTCCATGAAGGCGGCGCAAACGTCGAGATACAGGGGTTCGCCAAGGCATCCGGGTTCCTTGGTGCGATCGAGAACGGTAATGCTCTTCACCGTAGAGGGAATAACCTGCAGAAGATGTTCAGTGGAGAAGGGACGGAACAGGCGAACCTTCACAAGGCCGACGCGCTGCCCCTGTGCGTTCAGCAGGTTGACGACCTCTTCGATGGTTTCACAGGCGGAACCCATAGCCACGATGATGCGGTCGGCTTCCGGATGGCCCACATAGTCGAAAGGACGGTACTTGCGGCCGGTGATGCCTTCAACCTTCTTCATCGCTTCGACAACGACGTTCGGAACCGCATCATAGAAGACGTTCCGACGTTCGGTGTTTTGGAAATAGATGTCAGGGTTCTGGGCCGTACCGCGCTGATGGGGGTGTTCCGGATTCATGGCATTCTGCCGGAATTCGTTCACCTTGTCCCAGTTGACGACCTTGCGGATGTCTTCATAGTCGATGACTTCAATCTTCTGGATTTCATGGGAGGTGCGGAAACCATCAAAGAAATGGCAGAAGGGGACGCTGGATTCGATGGTGGCCAGATGGGCAACAAGGGCGATGTCCATGCATTCCTGAACGGAGCTGGAGCAAAGGAAAGCAAAGCCGGTCTGGCGGGCGGCCATCACGTCCTGCTGGTCACCGAAGATGCTCAGCGCGTGCGTGGAAAGGGCACGGGCGGAAACGTGGAATACGGTGGGAAGCAGTTCACCGGCAATTTTGTACATGTTGGGGATCATCAGCAGGAGACCCTGAGAAGCCGTAAACGTGCTGGTCATGGCACCAGCCACAAGAGAACCGTGTACGGCACCGGCGGCGCCTGCTTCGGACTGCAGTTCACGCACGGTAACGGTCTGGCCCATCAGGTTTTTCTTACCGGCTGCGGCCCAGTCGTCAGCGAGTTCGCCCATCACGGAAGACGGTGTGATAGGGTAAATACAAGCGACATCGCTAAGAGCATACGCGATATGCGTGGTTGCCGTGTTGCCGTCCATGGTTTTCATTTTTTTAGCCATGAAGACTCCCTTCCGCCCCCCGGCGGACTTTGTTTGTCATGCTTTCAAAACAGCATAACGAGATACATGTTAGCCGTGTGGTCACGGATGACCAATACGGCGAGTCGTGTACTGTTCCCAGATACGGCGAGCCATTTTTCTTAGGCTTTTCCATAACGTCCATTCGGATGTGTACCCTTAGGGAAAAGACCCCTCTTAAAGATACGAACTTATCCACCTGTGTCCATTGTTATGTTGTTGCCGCTCCGGTTTTGGCGCTCAGGTTTCGCATACCTAGCAGGATAACTCTCTTCCTCGCTTTGGCAATGAAACCTGATACATTCTTTTTTCACGGGCAAGATTTCAATCAACACATTTCTGGGATGAAAAACAAAATCCCGTGGACGAAAGAACCATAGCATGGATTTGTTTGGTTGAACAGTCTATTTCCATCAAACACGTAAAAAATCTTTTTGCACAAGTACCGTATTCTTTAGGTGTATAATTTTTTTGAAAAAAATTCAAATAGATATATTGTGTGAAGCGTTTGTTTCGTGCAGAAAAATGTTAAATCAAATCTGGATCCACGGGCCTGCGTTCCCAATAAATTTTTCCTCCTCCTTTTCTGAATTTACGGAGGAGGACGTAGAGGGCTCCCGCCCCGCCATCGGAAGGTTTAGCCGTACAGAACGCAAGAATGACGCGCTTAAGCGGTTCTTGGGTAAACCACTCCTGAACTTTTTCCCTGAGGATGGAGATGCCGTGAGGAGAATTTAGGCCGCGCCCGGGCACCACAAGAACCGTCCGTTGTCCTTTAAAATACGCCGCACGGAAAAAGCCCACCAAAGCGCCAAAAGCCTGTTGCGCGTTCATTCCATGCAAGTCTAGATGAGACTCCGGGCTGAATTGTCCCGCCTGCAGTTTCCCTACAAGCATCAGATCGAGGCCGACAACGTGCCCTTCCACATACTCATCGGTGAAGGCAAGCGCAAACTCAAGCTTGCCGTCGATGAATTCCTGAAGGGGGTTTGATGGTGTTTGTACTGGGGGAGTAGGTGTCGGCGCTTCCGCCGCTACTTCCCGCCCCTTCCCGGAAAGCGGGGTAACATCTTGCATGGCCGCAAAGAAATTGATGTCTTCCTCGCCGGTTTCGTTTTCCATTCTTTCCGGAGCAGGGGAGACTGCCATTTTATTGACTGTTTCAGGGGCAGTATTTTTTTTCTTTTTTGGGAACAATTGTTCAGTGTTATGGAGAGACTGCTTGCCGAGTACGGGATTCTCTAAGGAGGTGACGGAAGGTCGTTTTTTGCACTTTGCATTTGCTGACGCACCCAGCTTGGTCACGCCAGAAACGGCATTCAAAAAGGCTCTGGTTTCCCCTTCATCCTGCGGCGAGACGAATTCCGTATAAAAAGAGGAAGCTGCACTGTCATTACTGGAGATAGGGACGTTTTTTTTGAGGCTTTTCGCTTTTTTCTTTTCGTCATGAGACGGAAAACGTTTTTTATCAAGTTTTCGAAAGGGGTTTTCACCCGCGAACGGTTTTTCTTCATTCATGATTTGTAACCTTCAATGTATTGGGAGAATCGGATATCAATCAGAATAGTCCCCGAACGGGTGAACCGCAAGGGGAGGAATGGGGAAACGGAGTACTCGAGAAAGGAAATTGGCCTCTTGCGCAAGTAATGGGAAAAGCCTATTCTCACCGGACAAGTTACCCAACGCTAGTTTAGGAGAGGATCATGCCCCTGACGCGAGCCCAAGCGTATACTGAAGCCGGAGTGAACATTGATGCCGGCAATTCCCTTGTTTCCCGTATCAAATCCATCGTATCCCAAACCCATATCCACGGGGTTCTTTCGGATATCGGAGGATTCGGCGGGCTTTTCAAGCCGGATATGTCCGGAATGGCCGAGCCGGTGCTGGTTGCCTCCACCGACGGGGTCGGCACCAAGTTAAAGCTGGCCTTCGCTTTCGACAAGCATGATACGGTTGGTATCGATCTTGTGGCCATGAGTGCCAATGATATTTTGGTTCAGGGCGCGCGTCCGTTGTTGTTCCTCGACTATTTTGCGACCGGTAAGCTTGACGTGGACAAAACCACGCAAGTGATCGCCGGCATCGCGGAGGGCTGCAAGCAAGCTGGATGTGCCCTGCTTGGCGGTGAAACGGCCGAAATGCCTGATATGTATGCTGACGGTGAGTATGATCTCGCGGGATTCTGCGTAGGCATGGCTGATAATGCCAAGATCGTGGATGGTTCCGGAATCCGGGTCGGCGACGTGCTCATCGGCCTTGCTTCTTCCGGCATCCATTCCAACGGTTATTCCCTTGTCCGCAAGATCCTTGATAAGAGCGGGCTTGGTCCGGATGACATCATGCCCGGTTCTGAGAGGACGGTGAAGGATGTCCTGCTGGAGCCCACCTATATCTATTCCGATGTTGTACGCAACCTGATGCGCGATCTGCCCGTTAAGGGAATGGTTCATATTACGGGTGGCGGCTTCTACGATAACATTCCCCGTGTCCTGCCCAATTCGGTCACTGCGGATATCAAATTCGCTTCGTGGGATGTGCAGCCCGTTTTCCATTGGCTGCGTGAGGAAGGCGGCCTGACTTGGCCTGAAATGTTGCAGATTTTTAACTGCGGTATCGGCTATATCTTTATTGTGCCCAGTGACGTCGCGGAAGAGGCTATGGGCCGCCTTGAGGCCATGCATAAAGGTGCTTGGGTCATCGGAACGATCGGCCGCCGTCAAGATAAGGATGAAGAACAGGTTAAGATCCTGTTCTAGTGACTGAAAGCCTATTCATGAAAAGGCCTCCCCACGAAAATGTGAGGAGGCTTTTTGTTTAACTCGACCTATGAGAAAAGCCAGCAATGCAGAAACTACTGTTGGGTGTACCCTTGCTCGGCTTCCGCCTCCATGATGCGGGCGTCAAGCCAGTCCATCATGTGGCGTTCGGCTTCCGGAGAGAGATAGCATACACATTCGCAACGCATACGCCCTTTGGCACGGACGAGAAATTCAAGCCTGACGGCATCGTCAAGAATTTCCAATGCAAGGCAATGCGGTCCGCAAGAGGATGTGTGCTCACGCTGGACGGGAAGCAGGTAATCCTTCTTCAACGGCAGCCAATACAGTCTTTCAATACCGGATTGACAGCCCTTTTTCGTCAGCTGCGCCTCAAGGTTGGCAATGACTTCAGGCTGGAGCTCGTCTACAAGATAACAACGCATGTCCGTTCCCTTATGGCAGTTGAGATTCGTTTCTGTGGATCCTGCGCGTACATCGGCCCGTCGGGTGTTCGTCATCCAGTCCGAACATGCGCCTGATCAGCTCCACATTGCGGGAAGCTGTCTCGGACTTGGCCCCTTTCAGGAATGTAATTGGTTCATGTGAAAGCTTTCTGATCAGACCATGCAGCATAGCTTCCAACGCTTCACGGGTTTCCGGATTCACGGGCCCAAGCCGTTTTAAGGTCCGCTGAAGCTCTTCTTGCGCATGTGTTTCAAAGTGGGAGAGCAGATCCACAATAGTGGGTTGGAGCTCCAACGATTCCAGCCAAAAAAGGAAAGCATTGACTTCTTCGTTAACGATCCCCTGCGCTTTTTCCGCTTCGACACGCCGATGGGCCAGGTTTTCTTCAACCACTTCTTTCAGATCATCGATGTCATAGAGGTAGACGTTATCTAGGTTGTTGACGTCGGGATCTATGTCGCGGGGAACCGCAATGTCGATGAAGAACATCGGCCGGTACTTGCGGCGCTTCAAGACATCCTTGATGTCGCGGGCACGAATAATGGCTTCTGGGGAACCCGTGGAACTGATGATGATGTCCACATCGGCAAGGTGCTCGAACAAGTGCTCAAAGGGAATAGCTTCCCCTTTGAACTCAGCGGCTAGTTCTTTAGCGCGCTGGTAGGTTCGGTTGGCGACCTTGACCTTGCTGATTCCGGCTTGGATCAAATGGGTGGCTGCAAGTTCCGCCATTTCGCCGGCACCGATGAGCATCGCTTGGTATTGGCCCATGTCGCCGAAAATGCGCTTAGCCAGCTCCACGGCCGCGTAACTGATGGAAACGGCGCTTGCCGCAATGCCGGTTTCCGTACGCACCCGTTTGGCGACGCTGAATGACTTGTGCAGGAGGCGATTAATGATGGTCTTCGTCGTTCCGGCAAGGGTAGCCTTGCGGTAAGCGCCTTTAAGCTGTCCAAGGATCTGCGGTTCACCAAGCACCATCGAATCGAGGCTGGAGGCAACGGTAAACAGGTGAGCGATCGCCTCACGGTCTTTGTGGATGTATACATACGGAGCGAGTTCGACGGCCTTCCGGTTTTTGGCGGAGGCCCATGCCTCCAGAACCAACCCCGGTACATCTCCTTGGCCTACGGCAAGGATTTCAACCCGATTGCAGGTTGAGAGGATCAGTGCCTCATCTAATGTTGTCTCGGCCGAACCGTTTTCCCCTGACGGGCGCAGCGGGATGGCCCACGTATCTTTGGAGCAATGATCCGTCAACGCAAAACGTTCCCGCACCTCAACGCCGGCAGTACGGTAGTTGAGCCCAATAAGATAGATTTGTTGTTCCATATCAGCGTGGTGTGGTCAGAAAGCTGTGGTGTGTCGTCATAAAAAGGTTCACCACGATGAGCGAAAACGCGCAGACCGTGAAGATCCAAATTGCCAGAATTGCCGGTTTGCGTCCCTGCCAGCCCTGTGTGAACCGCTGGTGGAAAAGCCAAGCGTACAGGCCCCAAACAACGAGCGAAATAAATTCCTTGGGATCACCGGAAAGGATTGTGCCCCAATTGATGCGGGCCGAGATGAACCCGAAAAGTACGCCTGCCGTGAACAGTGGAAAACCGACTGTCGTCGTGAACGCGTTGATCTTGTCCAATGCGGAGAGGGCGGGAAGATCCTTTTGGAAACCTGCCAGCTTTGATTTAGACTTGATGCTCTTTGCCTGTATGAGGAAAAGCACACCCGCACCGAAAGCGAGGGCCATCAGGCCGATACTGATAAATATTGCTATGATATGAATAGTAAAAGTCATTCCCGAAAGCACGGGGGGGAGCGGTGTTTCGGCATGCCGCAGTAAGAGGGCAATCAGGAACGTCAGCAAGGAAAACGGCGCTACGGTCAGGAGCAGCGCCTCATAGCGCCATCGGAGCCACGCGACAAGTCCACTGAGGGTAATGCACCAAGCCAGAAGCTGGACATACACAGAACGGCTTAGGCCAGCGAACCCGTCACTCATACAAGTGGTGAGCAACAATAAGGTGTGGGTAGTGAAGGCAAGCACCGTAAGCACGAGGGCGGCACGCTTGAGCCATTCGTTTCGGGCAAGGATACCCGCCACGACGGCCGCCGTCCCAAGGGCATATAGGTGAATGGCCAGAACCGGCAACAGTTCAGGCAAGATCATGCAGCAACTCCATGATATACGGATGCAGTTCGATAGGTAGCAACTCCTCAAGCAAAGATTCGCACGCTTGTCGATCCCGACGTTGCAGGGCTTCGGCCAGAGGCGAATTCACAATGCTCCGGAAGAGGCTTGTATTCTGCCTCGTCTCGTGATGTAAGGCAAGAACCAAGGGACGGAGCCGCATCAAAAGTTCGCTTATCCCCGTATAGCGTCCTCCGAGCCATATTTCCAAATCCTCACGGATCTTTCGGGCTAGCGCCGGGCTAGCGCCTCCTGTGGAAAGGGCAATGGAGATATTTCCTTGTTCCGCAAGGGCGGGTACGATAAAGGAACTGTCCTTAGGCGCATCGGCACAGTTACAGAGGATGCCGCGTTCCGCACAGGCTTTCGCCACAGCATCGTTGGTCTGTCTGTTGCTGGTGGCGGCAAAAACCAAGGCGCACCCCTCGACATCGGACGGTGCAAAGGGCCGACGCGTATAACGGACACGTTTATCTTCAAGCAATACTTGAAGATTGGAGTCCGGTTCAGCTAAGTCAATGATATGAAGCCGCCCAACAGGGCATTCGAGCAGGGAAGCTATCTTGCGGCAGCCAACGGCACCCGCGCCGACTACGAGACAGCTCCGTCCAGAAAGTTCCAAAAAAACTGGATAGTAATGCATAAGGTATCCGATAGGGGCTAACAGAAAACATATTCGTAACCTATGAATTCCTAAATATAGCACGACTATGCACCTTCGTCCACAGATGGGGAATGGGGCCTTTCAGGTAGCCCTTGCCTGGTGCGTGCGCATGGAGGGGAGATGATCCGGGCATTTAAAGAAGAAGACACAGAGGCCGTTATCCGAATATGGCTGGAGGCTTCCATTCGTTCCCATTCTTTTATTGATAAGGCATATTGGGAAGAGAAGGCCGATGCCATGCGAACCTTGTATCTTCCGTTAAGTGAAGTCGTTGTGGATGAGGACAAGGACACGGGCGAAGTGGTTGCCTTTATAGCTTTTGTGGAAGACTATCTTGCTGCGCTTTTTGTTGCCCCTGCGCATCAAAAGAAGGGAGTGGGATCCCGCTTGTTAGCCCTAGCCAAAAAAATGCGCGATACACTAGAGCTTTCCGTTTATGCGGAAAATGAACGGGCAGTCGCCTTTTACCGAAAAAATGGATTCCGCATGACCGATAAACGGATTGAAGAAATGACCGGCCACACTGAGCTGCTCATGGTTTTTCCATAACCGGTCACGCATTCTTTTTATAACGGCAGGCCGATCGAATTTTTTCGATCGGCCTGCCGTTTGGAAAGCAAAGACTAGTTCAGCCCTAGTTCCTTGGTAAGTGTTTCTTTGATGCTGTCGATCGTGCCTTGGCCATTAAGGACGATATACTTGGTTTCACCTTTTTCGGCCAGGACCTTGAAGTAGTGGGCGGCAGCCAATGTCCCCGTTTTGTCATCGTAATAAATATCGTGGCGCTTGTTGATCGCGGCTTCATCCTGATCGTCAGCACGGGCCGTGAGTTCGCCGCCGCAGACCCGGCAGACATCCCCGTTGGGCTTGATGGCATCAATAAAGATATTGTTGGGATGGTTGCCGTCGTTTTTGCACACTCGGCGGCCCATAATGCGATCGCGGGCAATGTTGCGGGGCAGATCGATTTCCACCACATAGTCAAGCTTCATACCCTGTGCCTGCATCGCCTTGTGCAACTGTTCCGCCTGAGCGATATTGCGGGGGAAGCCGTCAAGCAGCCAACCGTCAGTCCCTTTGGTCTTCAGGGTTTCAAGGACCATAGGAATGGTAATGGAGTCAGGGACGAGCTCGCCGCGATCCATATATTCCTTAGCCTTTTTGCCGAGCTCGGTTCCACCGCCCACATGTTCGCGGAAAATGGCTCCAGATTCGATATGGGCCAAACCAAACGCCTTCTTAATGAGAGCGCCCTGCGTGCCTTTGCCGCTGCCGTTGGGACCGAACATAAGGATATTCATGATCCAAAATCTCCTGTGTAAGAGGTCGTATAGTGCTGGCGTCTTCAGAACAATCTGAGGCGGAAGCATGAAACCCGCCCAGAAGGTTTGGGCAGGAATTCTGAAAAGTTAAAAGGAAGAGCCCGTGTTGGAAACCGGCAGAAGTGCGTGCCCCTCATGCTCCGGATCAGAGGCCACGAGCCCGTTTTCTTCCAGATAAGCCCGGCCTTCCTCTACGAATTCCTCATGCGTTGCATCAGGGCGTATACCGGGGCAAAAAGCCTTGGCCAGATGGAGGCTTTCGGCATCAGCCATGTTTCCGCGGAAAAACGGCCATGCCCGGCAAACATCTGGCTTGATGGCATGGACGGTACAGCTTTGTCCGGCCCGGAAAAAAATACAATTCCCGTCTTCACCCGTCTTTACTTGCCATTTTCCATTCCGAAAAACGCCGTAGGCATCAAGGAAAGCCTGTTTTTCGAGATTCAGGCCTTCATAAAGGCGCTTCAAATCCTTGGGGCTCAGTATTATGCCGCCTTCCCCCTCGCAGCATTGACCGCACATTTGGCAGTCAAAAACAGTTTTTTTCATGATATCAATTCCCTAGAAGGCGTTTGTGTTCAACCATGATGCATAAATCTTCGACGACGGCGATCCCCGCCTTACCAGCGATGGAAGCGGCTTCAGGGCTCACAATGCCTTCCTGCATCCAAAACAGTTGGGGGAGGGGTGAGAGCGCCACAGTCTCCCGCGCATGAGCAGGGCAGTATTGCGGTGCCCGGAATACATTAACGATGTCAATAGGGAAAGGTACTTCGGCAAGCGAAGGATAGGTTTGAAGTCCCCACACGTCTTTGCGTACGGGATGAACCGGAATCACTTGGTAGCCTGCTTGGATGAGATACTTCCCAACGCGATCAACAGGTTGACCTTCTTTATCTTTTGCTCCGACGACGACAATTGTACGGGCTTGGGTCAGAAATTCGCGCATCCTGCCGTCGGAAAGAAACGTCTGCAACATGATGAACCTCACAAAAAGAGTGCAGGAGAGTTTAGTAGGTTATGCCAATAAAGGCAATGAAAAGGTTTTAGGTATGTATTCTTCGTCTGGGATAACATGGAAAGATTTGCTTTTCAGCTAGTTAGTAAAAACCTTTTTGATGTTTTTAACTAGCCCATAGCTTTTAAAATTATGTAAATTTATAACAACAAATATCCTACAACTCAACCAATAAAACTATTTCCCAAAATTCCAAAAACATATTTCACCCCCGTTATTGCAATGAAAAACAAAATGAGGAAAATTCCAAGGATCAATGACGCAAAAAAATCCGTTAAAACGGAATAAAACGAGCTTATTGTAAGGAGAGCTGATCATGGCGAGCCCTGATATGTTACCGCTTGGAGAGATAGAATTTCGGCATACCCACTGTCGTCGCCTGTTGCGCACGCTCACTCCTGATGCAGGGGGGATGCTCGTTACTTCCCGGCTTGGTATTTACTATTTGACAGGCACACTAGGGTGGGGGCTCATATGGCTGCCCGTTGAAGGAGAACCCGTGTTATTGCTCCGCAAGGGAGTAGAACGTGCACAAATGGAATCTCCCTTGCGTCACATTTTCCCCTTTAAATCATATAAAGAAATAGCCTCTCTGTGCGCCGGGTGCGGAAGTCCGCTTTCTCCAGTCATTGCCGTTGATAAAAATGGATTCAACTGGTCGATGGCGGAGATGCTGCAAAGCCGTATGGAAGGCGTACGATTCATTTCCTGCGATGCTGTCCTTGCTCAGGCTCGATCCGTAAAATCTGAGTGGGAACTTGAAAAACTGCGTCGATGCGGGGCATTGCATGCAAAAGTTTTGGATGAAGTTCTCCCAGAGCGCATACACCCCGGCATGAGCGAGTTTGATATTGCAAGAAAGTATGTGGAAGCGGTGTTTATGTGCGGCGGGAGCGGCATGTTGCGGATGAATGCGCCGGGTGAGGAAAATTTCTTTGGTTATGCCTCTGCTGAAACGTCCGGCATTTATCCCACCTATTATAATGGCCCCCTTGGCTGCAAAGGTATGTGCCCAGCCGTTCCGTTTATGGGAAATGCTGAACGCCTTTGGCAGGAACGCGCTTTGCTTTCCGTCGATATGGGGTTCAACGTGGAAGGGTATAATACGGATAAGACACAGGTGTATTGGAGTGGTACGGCCGATACGATCCCTGACTCTGTTCGGCGGGCGCATGCCGTGTGCGTTGAGATTTTTGAACAAGCCGCAGCAGCTTTGAAGCCGGGAGCTGTTCCGGCAGAAATATGGGCAGGGGCATGTGCCATTGCCCAACGAGAAGGGCAAATGGATAGATTTATGGGATTAGGGCGTGACAAGGTTCCATTCTTGGGACATGGCATAGGCTTGACTGTCGATGAGACCCCGGTTTTTGCTAAAGGCTTTACCGCCCCGTTGGAACAGGGCATGGTTGTCGCCATTGAACCGAAAATCGGCATCCCCGGTGTCGGGATGGTTGGCCTTGAGCATACGCTGGAAATCACCGCATCAGGGGCTCGTCCGCTTACGGGGACATCAAAACATCTCATTTTGATCAATTGATTTTTTTCATAACCCGTGCGCCTGCTGTTAGATTGTGATGCCCTAACCTAAGAAGCTGACTTGTTCAGCCTCCATAATCATTTTGCCTTTGGATAAGAGCTTATGGGACCTTCACCTATTCAATTCTTCTGCTTGTCCATTTGTTTAAAAGCATAAGGATAGTTTTATTTTCAGCTTTTGTCCCGGATCATCGCCATGCGGAGCGAGGCTTGACAATTGGTGGGAAAGCTTCATTGATTCCATGTGATTTGGGAATGACGTTCAATGGTTGAGAGGTACTTTCGTGTATACAGATGTGATGGCCGAGATCGCTCGCCTCAAGGATGGGCGGATACACGTTGCGCGTGCGGGGCTGGTTACACAGGCGCGGCTTTGCGTAGATATGTTCCAACAGGGCCGTGGTGTGGCTTGGGTTGTAAAAAACAGGGATGAATTGCTTACCGCCCGTGCCTTAATACGGCTCTTCTCTCCTGAGTTGTCCAGCGGGGACTTTTTGCCGGATGCCCTTCATAAAAGTGGTTGGACGTCGTTACCGCCGTTTCCTCCTCGTTCGGTCAACCGTGCAGGCTGGACGGAACGCTTGGCCGCCCTATACGCCTTACGCAGTGGACAGGCCAAAGGGCTTATCCTGACCGCCGATAACTTGCTTCCCAAACTTGTCCCTCTGGATTTTTTTGAGAATCGGGAGATTAACCTCATCCAGGGGGAAGACGTCTCGTTAGATATGCTCCTTGAACAGGCCGTTGAGTGGGGCTATGAGCGCGTCTCCATGGTCTCGAATCCGGGAGAGATTGCCAGACGAGGTGATATCCTCGACATCATGCCTCCCGGTTATGACAAGCCCATACGTCTTGATTTTTTTGGAGATCTTATAGAAGATATTCGCCTTTTCGATCCTGTGAGCCAGCGTTCCAAGGCAAATCTTTCCGAAGTACGGATTCTTCCCGTGTCACCTATTCGACAGTCACCCGCAGACCAAGCAAAAATGCAGGCCCGTTGGAACAGCCTGTTTCAAAAAAGCATGCTGACTGAAAATGAACGGTTTGGGCTGACGCGCTTACAAGAGCAAGGTGATTTTCGATTATTGCCGGGTTGTTGTTATGACACGGCGACCAATCTGGAAGGATGGCTTCCTGCTGGTACAGTATGGGTCTTGCCGGGGCTCACCGAGCTTCGGGATATGTTGTCTTCAGCGGAATGCCTTTGGACGGAAGCCCTTGAAGCGCAGGATGTGGAAGGCCGCCCTCAGCCGCAACGTTTAGCCATACGCGGCGCAAACGATGCGGAAAGTGCTTGCGAGCGGTTCGCCTGTATTCACGCGGAACCTCTGGTGATGGACGTCGCTAAAAAAGCCCATGATCTGCCGGAACGGAGCCTTTCTTCGTTCGAGGATCTGTTTCCTTCGATTGCGGAGCGGGATCGCCCTTGGCAGACACTCGTTCAGTCACTGAAACGGTGGCAGATCGACAAGCGGCAGACGATTTTGTGCTTTGCTTCCGAAAAGAGCCGAACAAAGTTTTTGAATCTTGCTTCTCAGGATGGTTTGGCCCCTTTACTGCGGTATTCGGCGGAACAGCATGGCCTGTTCGCTTTGGTGACACCGTTTCGGGCTGGCGCTGAACTGATTTGGGATCAGAGCATCCTACTTGGGGAAGACCTCCTCCAGCCGCACGCGGAAAAAAGCCGCCGCGTTCCTACTGGAGCCTTTAAAGGGCTTGACCGGTATGACGAGTTGAAGCCCGGCGACTTGCTGGTTCACCGGGACTACGGCATTGCCCGTTTCGGGGGCCTGTTGCGTATGGAGACAGGCAGTACGGCCAACGATTTCCTGCTGCTGCACTACTCTGGGGATGATCGGCTTTATGTTCCCGTGGATCGCCTTTCCCTCATCCAACGCTTTAAAGGTGGAGGGGAAACGCAGCCGTCACTGGATCGTCTGGGCGGTGGGTCTTGGCAGTCCGGAAAAGAAAAAGCCCGCAAAGCTATTGAGAAAATCGCCGAAGATTTGATCGAAATGTATGCATGGCGTAAGGTGGCTAAGGGCTTCCGGTATCCCCCACTTGGGGAATTGTACCATGAATTTGAAGCGTCCTTTGGCTTCGAGGAAACGCCTGATCAGGCGAAAGCTATACAGGACGTTCTGGCTGACATGGAAAAGCCAGAGCCTATGGATCGGCTTGTCTGTGGAGATGTGGGATTCGGCAAAACGGAGGTTGCCCTACGGGCGGCCTTCAGAGCCGCTTCAGAAGGGCGTCAGGTTGCGCTATTGTGTCCTACAACGGTCCTTGCCGAGCAGCATTATCAGACCTTTCGCTCCCGGCTTTCGGGCTTCGCGCTCAATGTCGGCTTGCTAAGCCGTTTCGTTTCTTCGGCCAAGCAGAAAGAAGTGCTCAAGGCGGCGGCTTCAGGGCAGATCGATATTCTTATCGGCACACATCGGCTCCTTTCGGACGATGTGGTTCTCCCGAATCTTGGTTTGCTTATCCTTGACGAAGAACAGCGTTTCGGTGTCCGGCACAAAGAGAAGCTTAAGAAGATCAAAAAGAATGTCGATGCGCTCACATTGACGGCTACACCGATCCCCCGGACGCTTCAGTTATCCATGTCCGGGGTACGTGAGCTTTCAGTCATCGAGACGGCACCTCCAGAACGCAAACCCGTATCCACGGCGCTGCTGGAGCGGGACAAGGCAACGCTCCGGCAGGTGATTGAACGGGAATTGTCCCGTGAGGGGCAAGTTTTTTGGGTTCATAACCGGGTGCAGGGACTGGAACGGGTCGTCGAGTTCGTCAAGGAACTGGCTCCAAATGCGCGCATCGGTATGGCGCATGGACAGTTGCCGGAAAAGAAGCTTGAAGAAACCATGCACGCGTTTTGGCATGGCGAGTTGGATATTCTGGTTTGTACCGCTATTGTTGAGTCGGGGCTGGACTTCCCTCGGGCCAATACGCTGATCGTCGATCAGGCGCATCTTTTCGGTCTGGGGCAGTTGTACCAGTTGCGGGGCAGGGTGGGGCGGTCAGATCGGCAGGCTTTTGCCTGTTTCGTCGTTTCGGGTTTGGACCGCCTGCCGGCCGCAACGAAAGAACGCCTGCGTATCATCCTTGATATGGATTATTTGGGGGCAGGCTTCCAGGTTGCAATGGAAGATCTGCGGCTGCGTGGCGCCGGAAATATCCTTGGTGAGGTTCAGTCCGGTCATATGGGGCGTGTGGGGCTTGAACTGTATCTTGAAATGCTCGAACAAGCCGTCAACAAGATCAAAAATGGCGGCGTCTCGTTACAGGTTGAAACGGAGCTCAACTTAGGGCTTACCGCCCATATCCCCGAGGACTATATTACAGATGGGCGGGAACGCCTGAGCTGGTATAAGCGGCTGTCCGCTGCTCCGGATGCCCAGGCCCGCCAAGAACTCGAACTTGAGCTCCGAGATCGTTTTGGCGTTTTGCCGCAGCCCTTGGAAGTCTTTATAGCGGTATTGGCGCTTAAACAATTCCTGAGCGGTGCTCAAGCCCTGAAAGCCGACGTATATGAAGATCGGATCCGCATTCTGTGGGATGAGAAGCAGACCGCTATCGCCCCCGAAAAACTGGTGCCGTTCTTGAGTGCCCAAAAAGGCAACGCCAAACTGATTCCCCCATCAAGTCTAGAGTTGAAGCTGGATATGCAGTTGCCTACCCCAAGCAGGTTGGATGCCGCCAGGCTTGCGCTGGGAACGCTTCTGGCGGACTGATATGCGCCCGGAAGCGTTAGAAAGTCTTGGCGTTGCAAGTTGGCAGGAATCAGCGTATCTTGCCTAACAATTGTCGTACAGGCAGCACATCAAGAAGGTTTTCCATCGGATCGAACGTATTCCGAAAAACGTTCCTCCTAAGGAAATCTTTTTGTGTGCCCAGTGTTACGAAACAAGGATGGGAGTGTTTCAATCCCAGAGCCAGAATATCAAGGAGCATAGCGTGCGCATCGTCAGTACTGCGTTTCTTTTGGTGTTTTTGATCACGTCTTCCGCACACGCCGCCATCAATGGCGTTGCCGCCGTTGTGAACGGCGAAATGATAACAGTGTTTGACTTACAGGCCGAAACCGCCCCCGAAGCCATGCGGCGGGGATTGAATCCTAAAGATCCCAATCAGGCCGCCGCGATAGAAGAGCTGACCAAGGTAACGCTGGAACGCATGATCAACAACATTATCCTGACGCAGGAAGCCCAGCGCCTTAAAATTTCGGTGGGCGACAGCGAAGTGGATAATGAAATACAACAAATCATGTCACGTAATAAAATGACGCCGGAAGAGTTCCAGCGCCAGCTCCAGATCCAGCGCACGACGGAGAAAGATTTCCGTGAACGCATCCGCAGCAGCCTTTTGCGGAACCGCCTCCTTGCCAATATGGTCGGCCGTAAAGTCATTGTGACGAAAGAAGAAATCGCCGATTATTATAATCTGCATAAGCAAACGTTTATGAATAACCAGAAAGTCCGTTTCGCGGTTATCGTATATCCGCCTACGGAAAATGCCGAGGCGCTTGCCGCCCGCATCCGTAGCGGCAAGCTCTCCTTTGAACAGGCCGCCCGTCAGGTTTCCGTGGGGCCTCGCGCTCAGGAAGGTGGCGATGTGGGTGTTGTGGATTGGAACAGCCTTGATCCTACATGGCAGGATCGCCTCTCTCAGCTCAATCCGGGAGATGTTTCCGGATTGTTTGAAGTGAACAACGGACTGAAAGGACAGTTGAAGCTTCTCTCAATGGAGTCCGGAGAGGGGCAAACCTTGGAGGAAGCCACGCCGCAGATCGAAAGGATTTTGCGTGAACCGAAGCTCCAAGAGCGCTTCCGTGAATACAGTGAACAGCTCCGCAAGCGGGCTGTGGTTGAGATCCGCCAATAACTATCCCTTTGCATTCGATTTCCGAAAGGACACAGCATGGAAGAGACGGAAACTGTTTGGACGCTGGCAGATTTTGGGGCTCTGCTTCGTGAGAGGCGTATTCATAAGGGGCTGGCGGAAGAAGATGTTGCCGCGCAACTCAAGATTACCTCTCGGCTGGTTAAAGCTATAGAGGAAGGCGACATGGAAGCTATGCCCCACGCCGTATATGCCCGGGGGTTCATTCGGGCGTATGCGAAACTCCTTGCCGTCGACGACAGCATTACCCACGCTGCGTGCGCGCTGCTCAGAGATCCAGAAGAAGAGCTGCGTGAACAGGAAGTCCGTGTTGTCCCCACTGCGGCACGTCGCGAGGAAAGGCATGTGCCTTGGCTTGCCATCCTTTTGTGCGCACTGTTCCTTGCGGGAGGGGCATGGTATTTTCGGGACAGCATTCCCGGACTTTCCACCAATACGGCAAGTCAGGAAAAAGTGGACCCGGCGGCGGTGTCTTCTCCGATTGTCCCCGAAGCGGTTCCTGCTGTGGCCACGACGCCTACCGTTTCTGCAGGGCCGGTTGCGAACGCGACGCTTCCTTCGGCATCAGAGGAACCGATTGTTTTGGGTGGAACGCCCCTGCCTGCTGAAACGGAGATGTCAACAGCGCAAGAGACGCCTCAGGTTACAGGGCACAGTATGTTGTTGACGGCACAGGGCGACTGCTGGGTTTCGACGACCGCAGACGGCAAAAACAGCCAGCGGATCATGCATAAAGGAGATACCCTGAGTGTCGACTTTCAGGAAAAGCTTGTTATAAAATTGGGCAACGCGGGAGCCATGCTGCTCACGTACGACGGCAAGGAACTGCCCCCTGTAGGAAAAATTGGTCAGGTCAAGACTGTCACGTTCCCCAATGACGCTCAGAATTAGTCTATGGAATGGTCCGACACAGCCCTTGTTTTGGGGGTAGGGCGCTTTCGGGAATCGGATCTTTGGCTGCGCATGTTGACGCGCCGCCACGGTATCGTCTCGGCGTTCGCCTTTGGCGGCAGCCGGAGTCGCAAACGATTCTGCGGCTGTCTGGATCTTTTTAACGAACTCCAGATCAGCACCAAGACGACTCGAAACGGGATGTACCTCTCCTTACAGGAAGGCAATCTGATTCGTGGCCCCCGACGTTTGCGGACGGACTGGAATCGGCTGGGCATGTTCATGAACTGTGTCCGGTTTGTTGAAGCGCTTGGCGTTCCTCAGGATGGTGCGGATAGGGTATTCCTGCTTCTCAAGGATACGTTGGAACTTCTCGAACAGTCCGAAACCGTTCAGGATATTCTTCCAATCCTCTTTCGGTTGCGTTTGGCGTCTCAGCAGGGATACGCTCCCGCTTTGACGGCATGTGTTTCTTGCGGGAAAAAAGATTTTGATCATGCTGGGTTTCTGGTTTCCGAAGGAACCATCATTTGCCCGGATTGTGCTTCCGGACGAGGAAATATTGTGGAAATCAGCGGCAAAACCCTTGACGTTTTGCGCCAAGTACAGGAAGTATCACCCCTGCATTGGCATTTTTTGACGTCTGGTTCTTTGGAAGGAGCGGACGCAGTATTGCTCCCGGCGGGACGACGTGAGTGCGCGAGAGCGGTGGATGGCTTTGTGCAGTATCATTTGGGCCTGACTTGGGACAGGGGGCGGTTTCGGAGAGTGTAATCCGAAAGATTCCGAGTATAAAAACGGTCTGTTGTGGCCGCTTTTTCAGAAGGAAATCCCCCACTGGTGAGTGCCGCTATTGTCATGGAGGAAGCATGTATTTTCAGGATGTAATTCTCACTCTGCAACGCTATTGGGCGAGCAGGGGATGCGTCGTTGCTCAGCCGATGGATATAGAATGTGGTGCCGGTACGTTTAACCCATCGACATTTTTGCGTGTTATCGGGCCTGAGCCGTGGAATGTGGCCTATGTGGAACCTTCCCGGCGTCCCACGGATGGGCGGTATGGGGAAAACCCCAACCGGCTTCAGCACTATTTCCAGTTTCAGGTCATTTTAAAGCCCTCACCAGATGACGTGCAGGATCTTTATCTTGGCAGCCTTCGCGCATTGGGGATTCACCAGGAAGAACATGACATCCGTTTCGTTGAAGACGACTGGGAATCTCCAACCCTCGGTGCGTGGGGACTCGGCTGGGAAGTGTGGCTGAACGGTATGGAAGTGTCGCAGTTCACCTATTTCCAACAGGTCGGCGGGATTGATCTCTCGCCCGTCAGCGCGGAGCTCACCTATGGCTTGGAGCGTCTGACCATGTACTTGCAAGGGAAAGATTCCGTTTACGACATTCAGTGGAACGAGCATGTGACCTATGGTCAGATCTACCATCAGAATGAAGTTGAGCAGTCCCGCTATAACTTTGACGAGAGTGACGCCGCCATGCACCGTGAGCACTTTGACCAGTTCGAGGCCGAATGTCTTCGCCTCGCTGCTCAGGGACTGCTTTGGCCCGCGTATGATTATTGTTTAAAGTGCTCCCATACGTTTAATTTGCTGGATGCGCGGGGAGCTATTTCCATTACGGAACGCACCGGTTATATCGGGCGTGTGCGTACATTGGCCTCATCCGTTGCGCGTCTGTATGCGGAGCAGCGTAAGGAAATGGGGTATCCCATGCTCGGAGGGAAGCGGTAATGTCCACCTTTGTTCTTGAAATCGGCACGGAAGAATTGCCGGCCCGTTTTTTATCCAATGTTGAAAAAGAACTGGCGGAGCGGTTCACGGTTGGGCTGGAAGAAGCTGGCTATACATTTTCCCTTCTTGATACCTGCGCTACGCCGCGTCGCTCCGTGGTTCTTGTGGAAGGGCTGGAAGATACCCAGCCTACCAAAGAAGAACTGGTTATGGGGCCGCCCGCCCGCATCGCGTTCGATGCCGAAGGGAATTCTACCAAAGCCGCTCAGGGTTTTGCCAAGACGCTCGGCATTGACGTTTCCGCTTTGACCAGGACGCAAACCGAAAAAGGGGAATACCTTTCCGGGATGAAGAAAACCGGCGGCGTACCTACATTGGATGTGCTTGCCGGTTTGTGCCCGTCCATTATCGCGGCTTTGCCCTTTGCCAAGCGCATGCGTTGGGGAGACGGCGAGTTTGCGTTTGCCCGTCCCATCCGTTGGGTTCTTGCACTGTTGGGCGATGTTGTCGTTCCGTTTGAAATCGGTAAGGTCGTTTCCGGACGGGTTACACGGGGGCATCGTGTGCTTGGCCCCGGACCCTTTACAATTAAGACCGCGGACGATTACGTGCCCACCATCGTAAAGGAAGGGGCCGTTCAACTAAAGGCGGCTGAACGGCGTGCCTATATCGTCAGCGAAGGGAATAGAATCGCGGAAGCGGTCAATGGCAAAATCATCTGGATCGACGGCCTGCTTGATGAAGTTCAAGGATTGGTTGAGTGTCCCGTACCGTTGCTGGGGGACTTTGATCCTGCTTTTCTTGAGTTGCCCCGTGAAGTCCTGCTGACCAGTATGCAGGAACACCAGAAGAGCTTTGGGGTGGAAGATGCTTCTGGCAAGCTCATGCCGCACTTCCTGACTGTTCTGAATCTGCGCCCGAAAGATCTTTCCCTTGTCAAAAAGGGATGGGAACGCGTGCTCCGCGCCCGCCTTGAAGACGGGCGGTTCTTCTGGAAAACCGATCTTGAAGCTACATTTGATGAGTGGCTGGAAGCGCTTGATGCGGTCACATTCCTTGCTCCTTTGGGGAGTATGGGCGAAAAGACCCGCCGTATCAGCGCGCTGTGCCGCTGGCTTGCCGAGAAGGTGCAGCAGGATCAGGAACAGGCCGCGCGGGCGGGGCGGCTTTCCAAGGCGGACTTGGTTTCCGCTATGGTCGGCGAGTTCGATACGTTGCAGGGTGTCATGGGCGGAATTTATGCCCGTAAAAAGGGAGAAACGGAAGCCGTCGCAACCGCTCTTGCCGAACAGTATCTGCCCTCCGGCCCTGATTCGCCCGTTCCAGCCACAGAGCTTGGCTCCATCCTGTCGATCGCGGATAAGGTGGATACGCTTGTCGGATGCTTTGGGCTGGGCATGATCCCCACAGGTGCGGCCGATCCCTATGCACTCCGGCGTTGTGCTCTCGGCATCACCCGTATCATGCTTGAGCGTGGCTACCGTTTTGACGTCAAAGAGCTTTTCCTGGAAGCACAGAAGCTGTACGGCGATCGGAAGTGGAAGCTGGCCCCCGCTGAAGCGCTCGTGAAACTGAATGAATTTTTCATTGCCCGTGTAAAGAACTATTTCCTGACACAGGGTAAGGATACGTTGCTTGTCGAGGCCGTGACCGCTGTTGAGCCCGACAACGTATGGGCTCTCGGCCAACGTCTCGGTGCTTTGGAGACCATGAGTCGGCAGGCTGATTTCCCGCAGGCCGCACAGACGTTCAAGCGCGTCGCCAATATCATCCGTAAGCAGGGCCATGAAGCAGGTGTGGTTCTTCAGGGTACGTGGAAACGTGAACTGTTGCAGGAACCGGCGGAAAAAGCGCTTGCGGAAGCTCTGGAAAAGATGTTTATTGCGTTTGATGCTGCCTGGGCAAATGACGATTTTGATGCGCTTTTCTCCATGCTGGCAGCACTTCGACCGGCTGTAGATGAGCTTTTCGATAAAGTCATGGTTATGTGTGAAGATCCTGATCTTCGCGCCAACCGTCTTAATATGCTTAAGGCATTAACCCTGCGCATGGAGCGGCTTGCCGATTTTTCGGCGCTGCAACTTTAGCCCCACATGGCTCTCTGGCGTAGTCCGGTCGGGGAGCCATCGCCATAACGCATTCGGAACGGTTCTGCGCGGCTGCACAGGAACTTGGCTTCCTGAAAAGACTTGACTGAATACGTAAAAGAAGATAAGGATATCAATTCAAACTGCAACCACGCCGCGTCTCGGACGCAGCAAGACGTACCCGGAGGGAAATCGTGGCCAACCACAAGTCTGCTATCAAGCGTCATAAGCAGAGCGTGAAGCGCGCTGCTCGCAATCGTACCGTCAAGACCCGCATCAAGAATGTGGTGAAATCTGTCCGCGCCGCTATCAAGGCTGATGATCAGGCTACCGCCGCGCAGCTCCTGAGCACTGCCACTTCTTCTCTGGATAAGGCCGCCACCAAGGGCGTCATCCATTGGAAGAAGGCCGCCCGCAAGATTTCTCGCCTTGCCAAGGCTCTCAACGCTGCCAAAGCTGCCGCGTAACGCATCTGGTTTTGATGTAAAAAAAGGAAGGGGATTTCGCCTCTTCCTTTTTTTATGTATTGTTATTAAGGGAAAATCAGCTTTCAATACCGGCCATACGCGCCAATTCCGTTTTCCGTTCTCCTTCATCAAGACGGAGGCATTGCGTAAAGGTCTTGCCGTCTTTGACCTGCTTCGTCACGCGGAAGTGGCGAAGGGCTCTGGAGGCAAGCTGCGGCCAATGCGTAATCAAAAGCATCTGCCGATGTTGTGCAAGAGCTTCGAGCCGCTCAGCAACCTTGTTGAGGGTGAGCCCACCAACTCCGGCATCCACTTCGTCAAAAATAAGCGTGGCTTCTTCATCGTGTTCCTGTACGGAAACGACCGCGAGCATGAATCGGGACAGTTCGCCGCCTGAGGCGATTTTGTCCAGAGGCTGCGGTTGCTGACCGGGATTGGGAGACCACAAAAGTCTGACCCGGTCTTCCACACATCCGGGGAACAATTCCACTTCCGACCAGTCTGCGATGACTCGGACATATTGGGAAAAGCCCAATCCCTGCAACTCATTTTCCAGCTTTTGGGTGAAAGCCACTCCCGCCTTTCGGCGTTCGGGATTTAACAGTGCCAATGCACTCGCGAGTTGTTCCTGAAGCTGCTTTTCCTGTTTTTCTACTTGCCTGATATCCAGTTTGCAGGCATCAAGAAATGAAAGATTTTCCTGAATTTCTTCCCTGAGGGCAAGAATCTCTGGAAGTGTCCGGTGGAGCTTGCGTTTAAGCTGGGCCAGTTCAAAAAGCCGGGCTTCTATCTGTTCCGGATCGATATCCGTCTGGGGCAGGGGAGGGCGGCGCAGTTTCCGCTCCAGCTCGGCAACCGTCTGGCGAAAAGCGACTACCGATTCAAGGTATGCGGCCATATCCTCATCATCTCCAGCCAGCAATTCCAGTGCGTGCTCCAGATGCCCGAGCTGTTCGAGGAGGCCTGTTTCATCGCCACGCAGGAGCATTTGCGCCCGCTCGTAATGCCGCCGCAATTGCTCAGTCCCACGCCACTCAGCGCGCATAGCTTCGAGCTGTTCTTCTTCGCCCTCAGCCGGATCGACTTTTTTAATCTCCGCGAGGTGCATTTCAAGAAGCTCCCGGCGATCCGCAAGATCCCTGAAACGAATACGGAGCGCTTCCTTTTTTTCGACCGCTTCCTTGAGTTCTTTTACCAGAGTGTTTCGTGTCGCCAAAAGATCAGGCCGATTCATCCAATCATCAATCAACTTGGCCTGAAAATTCGGTTGGAGCAGTTTTTGTTGCCCATGCTGGCTCGTATGGACGAGAAGGGTGGTTCGCAGTTCTTTGATGGTTTCTTGGGAGGCCAGCGTATCGTTGATGAACAGACGGCTACGCCCGGTTTCCGCAATCAGTTCCCTGCGGACGATGAACTCTTCCCCGGAACGCATAAAAAGGGCCTCGACCTGAGCCCTCTCCCTTCCCGGACGAACCATGTCCGCACCGAGTTTCTCCCCCATCAAAAAGTTGAGCGCCTTCAGAATGAAGCTTTTCCCAGCCCCTGTTTCCCCGGTAAGAACATTCATGCCTGGGGCAAATTCCAGTTCCATGTCGGATATCAAGGCGAGATCACGAATATGCAAATATTCAAGCATAATAAGGAATACTCGTACGAAGAAAGGTCATGACTTGCAAGGCCGTTCGCAGGTTTCACCGCGAACGAGAGCCACCATAGGGGGATTACTCGAATGATGCAAGCCGCGAGGGAAGGGCTGGTTTGCGTTTACCGCTTGAGCCGAGGATCAAGCGTATCCCGTAGGCTTTCTCCCAGCAGGTTGTATCCCAAGACAGTGAGCAGAATGGCAAGCCCCGGATACAAGGATAACCACGGTGCGATTTCGAGGACGTCCTTGCCTTCCATCAGCATGTTCCCCCAACTGGGATCCGGCGGTTGGACACCTAGCCCAAGAAAACTGAGTGAAGATTCCACCAAAATGGCCCCGGCGATGCCGAGTGTGGCGGAGACAAGGACTGGAGTCAGTGCATTGGGAAGGATATGCATGACCATAATGCGAAAAGGGCGGGTACCGGCCAAGCGGGCGGCCGCGATAAAATCCCGTTCGCGCAGGGAGAGGGTTTCAGCGCGAACCAACCGAGCCACCCCCATCCATGAGGTCAGTCCGATAACTACCATAATCGTATTCAGGCTTGGCTCTAAAAATGCAATAACGGCAAGGATAAGAAAAAAAGAGGGAAAACAAAGCATGACGTCGACGCCGCGCATGATGATTTCATCGACGATCCCCCTAAAATATCCGGCGAGCAGCCCCAAGGTAATGCCTATGGCTATGGAGATGCTGACGGAAACAAAGCCTACCCAGAGCGAGACACGCGCACCGTAAAGCAGGCGCGAGAGTACATCCCGGCCCAAGGCATCCGTCCCCAAAGGAAACTGCGCGCTCGGCGGCATCAAGATGGACTTGAGGTGTAACGCCGTAGGATCATAGGGGGCAAGCCATGGGGCGAGGAGGGCGGCAGCAGACATGATGATGACGATGCCAAGGCCGATAAAGAGCATTCCACGTCGGGAAAGGATGGCACCGAGGCGCTTGCAGAGGGGGGTGAAGAACGTCTTGTCTACGGTCATTGGCGTTTCCCCTGAGCGCGAATCCGGGGATCTGCGAGTCCGTATCCGATATCAGCAAGCATATTGCCCGCGAGCGTGAGTACGGCGCCGAGAACTAAATTTCCCATAATCAAAGGATAGTCCCTTGCCATGACCGCGGCATAGAAAAGCTGCCCCAAACCAGGCAGGGCAAAGATGGTTTCAATAATGACACTGCCTCCGATAAGTCCGGGCACAGAAAGGCCGAGCAGGGTAATGACCGGGAGGAGCGCATTGCGCAGAGCATGCCGGAAAATAACCACACGTGCAGGCAGCCCTTTGGCTTTGGCTGTGAGGATAAAATCTTGCCGCAAGACTTCCAGCATGGATGAACGCATAAAGCGGGACATGCCTGCAACGCTTCCCACCGTGATGACGGTAATGGGCAAAACAAGGTGCCTGCCCAGATCCATCAGCTTCCCCCAGAAGGACAGCGATTCATAATCAAGGGACATCAAACCGGAAATAGGCAACCATTGGTGTTCCAAACCTGTATACAGCATGAGAAGCAGCGCAAGCCAAAAGCCCGGCATGGCGAATCCGAGAAAGACGAGTACCGTCATTCCCTTGTCAAACAGTGAGCCTTGTTTCCATGCGGAAATGACACCGATGGGGACGGCGATGAGCAACGTCAACAGAAGGGAAATCACGTTGATGCCGATAGTCAGGGGAAGGCGCTCAGCTATTTTTTCTATAACGGGGCGGGCATCACTGGACATGGAGTTTCCGAAATCAAGCTGTACGATCCGCGACAACCAATCGAAATATTGGACATACAAAGGGCGATCAATCCCATAAAGCGCTTCAAGACGGGCCCGCGCCGCCTCCCCCGCAAGAGGGTTCAGCGTCGTCTGCATATCCGTCGGCGTCCCCGGAGCCAGATGGATAACGAAGAAGCTGACGAGGGTAATCCCCCACAGCACCAGAAGCATCCAAATTGTTTTGCGAACGCAACGGAGGATAAAGGAAGTTGTCTCGTTCGTGAACATGGTCGCCTCCAGCGCTGTGGGCTATGCCTGCTGACTCATCCATGCGGACATGTCTTGAACTTCCTTATTCCAAAGGCTGGAAAGGCGGATATCCAAAAACTGCTTGTAACAAGCGTCAAAGAGCCCCAGACAGAGCTCCATCAGATACATTTTTTCAAGAAAGGCGGCATCGGGATCGTCATCTTCTTCTCTTTCCACCTTTGGCGTCTTGAAACTGCCAAGAGAAAAATCTTCAGCCTTTACAGTTGTTTGCCAAGCCAATTCTTCCCGTTCAAAACGGACAAGGGCCCTCGTCACCTTTTTGCCGGTTCGCAAACCAAGACGGACTTCACGCAGTTGGGAAAGGGAACCGGACACGGAGGCCGTTTCCAGATTTTCCCCTTCGCCTCCCTGGACAACGATCCGCTGTTCAAGGTTTATGGAAAAAGGCACGCCTTCTTTATCTTTAAACCCCATAGGTTGCGTTTCACTACGAAACCAAAGCCACGTCAGGAATTCTTGGCCGAGCACCATGTCTGTCGTCTGGCCGAGATAAGGTTCATTCATTGTCGGCCCCTTATACAAAGCTGGTGGGTTCAAGATCATCTAGCCGGGCCAAAGTTTTTTCGTCCAGCATGGAGGCTGCCAAGGCGTACGGCGTCATCGGTTCCAAGTGGAGATCAAAAGTCAATGTAAAATGGTTCATGAAAAGTTCAATGAGTTTTGTTTGAGTGGATGCCAAATAGACGATGTTGGTATCGGTTGCCCACGCCACGTCAAATACGGCAGGAATAGGGAGAAAACGTCCCATGAGACGCAGTTTGACCTGATCCCGAAGCTCATTTTTCCGATCCCGGGCGATGAATTTTTTCCCTTGTTCCTTGATGCGGGCTTCTTCTTCACGGAGTGCAATCGTAACATATTTTTTCAGGACGGCAGGAGGAATCCTGCGCGTGTCCAGACGGAGCGCAAAAGCGAGGTACGCACCTTTTTCTGGTGGAGCAGAGCGCCATTGCATATCGAGCATGTCCTCAAAACTTGTCCATCCCCATCCACGTTCCTCGGCGATATCGTCGATATCCTGAAAGGCAAATTGCCGGAGCTTTGCGGGGATTTCCATCCAAAGTTCTTTGGGGACGGGTTCCGTAATTTTGAACCGGGTAAAAC
Source organism: Bilophila sp. (assembly GCF_057864385.1). NCBI lineage: Bacteria > Pseudomonadati > Thermodesulfobacteriota > Desulfovibrionia > Desulfovibrionales > Desulfovibrionaceae > Bilophila > Bilophila sp. Next base: position 43,636 of record NZ_DBMAFI010000010.1, read on the forward strand.
TGCAGCTAGCACTGAGAATGCCCATGAGTGTGTCCTTGAATGAGGGTAACGAAAGAAAGTATTTTTACGCTAAGGACGCATCTTGTGGCAAGTGTAAAAATGACGCATAATGGGAATTATGTAAACTTCTGTTTACTTCCATATTATAAAATATCATACAATCCACACTGCGGCAATCGCCCCACCCCAAAAAATATCCCTCCTCAAAGGAACAACCCCTAACTGATGGACAACGCCTTCAATACCGCCATACAGTATAAACCGTTTGTACAACTCATAATGCGTGCCTATCCATTCGCAACAATGTCCAAGCCAATATGCGGGAAAATCTAGGTTCCTTTCCGGCAACTTGTAATCTATAAGGAGAACCCCCCTCGGACATTGCTGTGCAGCTCTTACCAGCTTCAAGGCCTCCCCGAAAGGCATTTGGTGCAGCAGACACACAAAAATGGCCTGTTCCCCTGCTCTTTCGTCATTCCAAAAGTCCTTGGGGGTACGGTAAATACGGGATGCATTCAGCCCATGCCGTAAACAAAAACGCTTGATGTCCCGCTGGAGCGACGGGTGAAAAAAGTCAGCCACGGAGATTTCCTATAGTGGAGAACTCATTGAGCAGATATGCTGTTACGGGTTGCAATTCCGGTGTCGAAGGTAAACCTTTAAGGACTTCTTGAAGAAATCCAGACGCTACACATGCTTTCTTTGAAGACCTAAAGTGGAGATCATGGATCCATGATCCCAGTAATATTCGGAAATCATTTATATAACGAAGATCGCGATAGCTGGGGACTTTCCCGGAAAGAACCGTATCCACAATAGATTGCGACCATAATTGGGGAGCATCCTGAACATGGAGGACAACGTCCCGCGTTGGAATGGGCTGTGAAAGATGCCGGGCCATGATGCGCATGATGTCCAATTTATCCGCATCCCGGACAACATGGGCAATAGTGAGGTACGGTTCCGGCAAAGCCGGGAGTGCACATCTGTTGTGTAAGGCGATGGCTGTGAGTACCCATTTATGGATATTTTGGGGTTCGCCCGTCAGAAAATGCTCTTTTTTCACGACGTGGACGCCAAGATAGCCATGATTTTCAGATTCGGCATCGCTGAATGTGCGCCAACGGACGTATTGGGGAAATCGTCCCGTATCATGGTAAAGTGCCGCAAGCAGAGCCGCCCTTCCCTCTTGGGAAGCAAGCCCCTCCTGAGTGATGATGGCACGGGCATGGGCTAAGACTTTATAGGTATGTTCCCGTTTGAGCCGAAGCATGTCACTGGGGTGTTCACGCAGGAACATGGACGCAAAACCCTCAAAGCGAGCTTCGTGAGCCCTGATGTCGTCCCAAGACGGAGGTATATTGTTTTCACAGGCATGCATCATGGAGTTGTTTATACCCCGAAGCAAGGTGATCGACAAGCTTCTATTATAGGTTTTTCTATTATAACCTTCCAGAAAGGTTCGTTGTGCCTACCCGCGTCTTTTGATAGGCTTATCGCCGTACCTCCTCACTCCATCTTTTACGGGATTGTTTCATGTCCGAATTTGTGCATCTGCATTGCCATACTGAGTACAGTCTTCTCGACGGCGCGATTCGTCTGAACGATTTATGCGCACGCGCCAAAGATTTCGGGATGCCTGCCACCGCGATTACCGATCACGGCAACCTGTACGGTGCGGCTTATTTCTATACGACCTGCAAGAGTTACGGTATCAAACCCATTATCGGGTGCGAAGTCTATGTTACCAAAGACCACCGGGATAAAGATTCCGAATTTTCCCGCGTCCGGCACCATTTGATTCTGCTGGCGAAGAATAATGAAGGGTACCACAACCTAGTTCGCCTTGTCTCCAAGGGCTTCTTGGACGGTTTCCACTACAAGCCCCGCGTGGATAAGGCCCTGCTCCGCCAATACAGTGAAGGGCTCATTGCACTTTCCGCGTGTCTTGCCGGTGAAATCCCCCGGACCTTGATGGGGGCCAACAAGCTAATCACGAATGGCGGGACGTTTGACGACGCCATCCGGCAGACGCAAGAGTACATGGATATTTATGATGGGCGTTTTTATTTGGAAGTCCAAGCCAACACGTTGCCTGATCAGGCGGCTTTGAACAATAAGTTGTTGGAACTTGCGGAACATACCAAAGTTCCTTTGGTTGCGACGAATGACTGCCACTACCTGAATGCTGACGACGTTGAGGCCCATGACGTCCTGCTGTGTATCCAGACACAAGCAAAAGTTAATGACGCCAAACGGATGCGTTTTGAAGCGCGGGATCTTTATTATAAGTCCGCCGAGGAGATGGAACAGGCTTTCAAGCATGTTCCCGAAGCCCTCTCCAATACGGTTCGTATAGCTGAAGAGTGCCATGTGGAGATGGATTTCACGCACCACTACTTCCCTGTATATGAACTGCCGGAAGGGATGACCCTGTCGACGGAGTTCCAACGTCTTGCGCGTGAGGGCCTCAAACAGCGTCTGGAAATGCACCCTGATAGGGATACGCTTGATCCTAAAATCTATTGGGATCGCCTTGAGATGGAGCTGAAGGTCATCTGCGAGATGGGTTTCCCGGGGTATTTTTTGATCGTGCAGGACTTCATCAACTGGGCGAAGGGGAACGACATCCCTGTTGGTCCCGGCCGCGGTTCCGCAGCCGGTTCTATCGTGGCGTGGGCTTTGCGCATCACAAACCTTGATCCCCTGCCCTATAACCTCATTTTTGAACGCTTCCTGAATATCGAACGTGTCAGCCTGCCCGATATCGACGTTGACTTCTGCGAAGACAAGCGTAGCCGCGTGATCCAGTATGTGAGCCAAAAATACGGCATCGACTCCGTATCGCAGATCACGACGTTCGGAAAAATGAAGGCCAAGGCGGTAGTCCGTGACGTGGGGCGTGCGCTGGACATGTCCTTCAAAGAGACCGACCGCATCGCCAAGCTCATCCCCGATGATCTCAAGATGACCATCAAGAAGGCGCTGGACGTAGAACCCGAACTGGCGACCCTCTATAAGGAAGATCGGATCATCCGTAAGCTGCTCGACATCTCCATGCGTCTGGAAGGGCTGTCCCGCCATGCATCAACGCACGCTGCGGGTGTGGTTGTCTCCGACAAACCGATGGATGAGTACTTGCCGATCTATAGGGGTAAAAAAGGCGAACTTGTCACCCAGTTCGACATGAAAATGGTCGAAAAGGTGGGCCTCGTAAAGTTTGACTTCCTTGGCCTGCGAACCATGACCCTGATCGACAATACCCTGAAAGCCATTGAGGAACAGGGGAAGAAAGCTCCTAACCTCGACATCCTTCCGCTGACGGATCCTGATACTTACGATGTTTTTTCCAGAGGGGATACGGACGGCGTGTTTCAGGTGGAAAGTTCGGGTATGCGCCAGTATTTGCGCATGCTCCGCCCGAACTGTTTTGAAGATATCATTGCTATGCTGGCGCTGTACCGGCCCGGCCCTCTCGGTTCCGGCATGGTCGACGAATTTATTAAGCGTAAACACGGCGAGGTGGACGTCACCTATCCGCTGCCGTCGCTGGAAGGCTGCCTGAAAGACACTTACGGTGTTATCGTCTATCAAGAACAGGTCATGCAGATCGCACAGATTGTTGCCGGATATACCCTCGGCGGCGCAGACCTGCTCCGGCGAGCAATGGGGAAGAAAAATGCCGAAGCCATGGCCAAAGAGAGAACCCTTTTCGTGGACGGTGCCGTCAAAAATGGCACCAGTAAGGAAAAGGCAACGGAAATCTTTGACTTGATGGAAAAATTCGCGGAATACGGCTTCAACAAATCGCACTCCGCCGCGTATGCGCTCATTTCTTACCATACGGCGTATCTGAAGACCCACCATAAAGTGGAATTCATGTCCGCCCTGCTCACTTCGGAAATCGGAAATCAGGATAAGATCCTCAAATATATTGCCGCCTGTAAGGACAACGACATTGAAGTCCGTCAGCCTGACGTGCAGGTCAGCCGCCGTGAGTTCATCGTGCGCGATGAAGCGGTCGTTTACGGCTTGGGCGGGATCAAGAATGTCGGCGATGAAGCCATCCGTGAAATCGTTGCCGCCCGTGAAAAAGATGGGCCGTTCCTTTCCTTTTTGGATCTGTGTGTCCGCGTCAACCTGCGGAAAGTCACCAAACGTGTCTTGGAAAGCTTGATTAAAGGAGGATCGCTGGATTGCTTTGGCTGTTCCCGCGCCGCTATGGTCGCAGCCATTGATTCTGTGGTTGCCCGTGCCCAGAAAAAGATTAAGGAAAAACAGTCCAATCAAATATCCCTATTGACGCTTGCGCCAAAGAAGGCTGAAGAGAATCAGGCGTCGGGGATAGGTTTCCCTTGCGAGGAAGAGCGCATTTCAGAGTGGGATGAGGATCAGAAGCTCCGCTTTGAGAAGGAAGCGCTCGGCTTCTTTTTAACAAGCCATCCTTTGCAGCCCTATCGACATGAACTGAATCGGCTGGCTTTGCGTCCGTTGGAAGACTGCCGGGAAATGGCGGACAAGGCGACGATCAAGTGCGCCGTACTGGTTACAAGCATCCGTGAAATCCTCAATAAGCGTGGAAACCGCATGGCCTTCGTCGCTGTAGAAGATCTCACGGCTTCCGGTGAAGTGACCTTCTTTACAGAGGAGTTGAATGCCAGCCGAGAGCTGCTCAACTCAGAACAGCCGCTTTTGCTGACCGCGACTATCGACAACAGGGAAGGCTCGTCTTATTCTTCTGATTCGGATGACGATTCGGACGACGAGGCCCCAGTCAAGGAAATCAAGCTGCGGGGCGTTTCGGTACAGGCCTTGAATGAAGCCTGCTCCGCAAGCGACGCGCCCATTTCATGGGAACTGGATCCCCGCCGCCTGAATGCCGAGGGGATGGAATCGCTCAAAGCCATACTTGAAAGACATAAAGGAAGTACGGAAATGCAGCTGGCTTTCTGTCTCGACGGCACCTTCTGCCGGGTACGGCTTGGCCCGCAGTGGATGGTTACTCCCGGCCCGGCCCTTCAGCAGGATATGCACCGCTGGTGTTCAGCCAACCCTATCCAATAACATACAGGAAGAAAGGAATACCATGTCTCGACCTTTTTGGAAGCTTACGGTTCGTTCCGAATTTTGCGCCGCGCACGCCCTTCGGCATTATAAAGGAAAGTGCGAGCACCTCCACGGGCATAACTACGCCGTCGAAGTGGTCGTCAAAGGGTATACGCTCTCGCAGGACACGGAACTTCTCATGGACTTTGGTGATCTCAAGGCACTTCTGAAACAGGCTCTCGAGCCTCTTGATCACGCCTATATCAATGATGTCCCCCCATTCGATGCCGTAAACCCCTCCTCTGAAAACTTGGCGCGCTACATCTGGAATCAGATGGCGCCCTCTCTTCCCGAAACGGTGAAAATGTACAGCGTAACGGTAGCCGAAAAGGGTATCCAGTCCGCAACGTACATGGAAGAATAGTAATTTAATCTATGGAATAGATTAGACTTCAGCAGTATAAATTATGCCATGACACATGGTGAAACACCTCCTTCTTGATTAATCGAGAAGGGGGTGTTTGTTTCTAGGTTCTTCATATTTTTCAAATTATTCTCCTTTATAATATGTACCCACTGGGATATTACATTTCTACTCTTCGTAATAGACAAGACTGGAACGTTCCAACTTCTGGTTCTACTTAATAAAAGAATGTATAAATCAGAGAGTAATAGAAATTATTCTTGTATAATATACTCGTGGATATGCCAGTGAAGGCTACATGAGGTTTTCAATGGAAGTAATATGCTTAAGAAAAAAGTTAAGTTTTTTTGACAAAACAGCAGATTATATAAGTGATACTAAAATTTCTGCTACGGAAAACAGGAGTGGTTTCGTTAGTGTTGTCAAAAATAATCTTATAAGCTTGAGGACTAGGCAAGGAAGGCATCAATACAGAGAAAAAAGTACAAGAGGCTTATGAAAAAGCTAAGAAAATGAACTTATTCCTGTTTACTAGGACAAAAAATATCATCGAAAGGAAAGTACGGCTTTTATCACGGACAGAATAGCTTCAGAAAATAATGAATCCCTCTTGGGCATAAAACCAAGGGGGATTCTTATGTTAAAAATATACAACCTACCCTGCTCTCTATCGGTCGGAACTCATTCCTTTTGGAGCCAATCCACCAGTTCCTGCAGGAGGTCGGGACGATCTTTTCCGAGAGGGAAGAAAGGCCCTGAAACGCCGTGCTCTATGAGCATGGCCTTGGTAGCTTCAAAATCGGCGTCGGGCAAGTCCACTTTCGTGATGGCGCAAATGACCTCACGCTGTGTATAAATATCCAGAAAGCCAGCGGGTAGACGGCACAGCGGATCATTGGCGGGGTGGACATAGATGAGCACGTCGGTATCCACAGTGGCACTGAGCAACGCCGGATAATACATAGGATGGCAGAAAAATTCGCCGGGAGTATCAACACCCCCATCCAGATCATATTGCATAGCCTGCGTTTTTTTTGCCTCGTCACACGCAATACCGTGAAGGGCCGCGTACAACGTGCTTTTTCCTGCGCCGACCGTACCAAGAAGAACGTAACGCTTCATCGGGTTAACTCTTGGTCGTTTCGCATGCGGCAAAGCCAAGCACATCATGGAGAGCTTTTACCGTATAACGCAAGGCTTCTTCCACACTGGCTACAGAGCCTTGAATGACCAGTGCGCCGGTAAAACGATCGACAAATCCGATCTGGACGGAAGCGGCTTTTGTGGCGAAGTCACCCGCAATCATAGCCGCCTCACGAGGGCTCAATGTTAAGATCCCTACCGCTTCAGCGCCGGGAACGCCCATTTTTTTGGCGAGATCCTCGTCAGGGTGAGCGATCAGATGGGCAATCGTAACCTGTTTTCCGGGTACGAGTTCCTGAATGATACGTGCTTTTTCTTCCATGAGCTCAATTCTCCTGCGCACAGTCTGGCGTGCATCACCGAAGGACATTGACCGCACAACCCGTGCGAATCTGCTAAGGATAAGTGAACCTGCTCCATATTTCAAGGAGGAGCTGGATGAGAGGCCTGCGGCTCAACATCCTCTTTGTTTCAAGGCCAGGCAAGCGGACACAGCCCCTCTCTGATTGAGAGTCTTATTTTATTGTTATTCATGTAATTTTTTGGTTTACTACGGTACGTGTTGCCCTACTTTTTTATCGGAATCCGTTCACAGGCAATACATCGGGCGGCAATACTTCCTAAAAGCATTCCTCCAACAATATCAATAGGGTGATGTTGACCTAACCATATTCGGGAAAAACCTATAAGTGCGATTAATACTGAGATGAAAAGGGAAAAGGGACGATTTTTGAACCAAAGTGCCAGAGGAATGGCTGCGGTGACGGCAGTCGCTGTATGCCCTGAAGGGAATGAAGCATATTGATTGATAAAGCCCAAAGGGTATGGAGGCCAAGGAAATCCCGGCCTCGGCATACCCAGCCCATATTTTATGAGCTGCATGGCAAAGCACAAAAAAAAGATGCTGAACAAGGCGCAACGCAGAACGAACACTTTTTTCTCTTTGTCGCGCTTCACGAGAGCCACAAGCAGCAACATAAAATAACACCCGTAGATGAGTGGATTGCCGATATGGGTAATAACGCTCATAAAGCGGGTAATGGAAATATCGGCTGCCGCAAGCTGAGAAAAAAATTGGCGGACGGGTTCGCCCCACCAGCCAAGGCAAAAGATAATGAATGCCATAACGGTACCAAGCGGTGCCAGCAGACAGAGATGCTCCCCCCATCGATAGTTCGGGGAGGGTGCAAGAAGTGCCTTGATAGAACAACTCATCGTATTCATAAATGATTATTGCCTAAATAATTATTACCTGCTGAGGATGAAATGGATAAGGAGACAAGAGGCTCTTTGCCCTTTTCCCTTTCTGATCTGCCACAGCCATATCTTTCTGAGAGATAGCTTTTTCTGAATAAAAAGATAAACCAATAGGTTAGCTGGTACAATGTTTTATTTTCCGCCGCCGTCCTACGTCCGGCCCATTCGGGCATGTCCCGATGAGCATATTCCCCTGCCCTCATAGAGAGGAAAAGGTGTTTCACCTATGTTTTCCATGACATATTGCGCAATACTCCTGTTCTGCTATGCTCAAAGAAAAAACAGGAGAAGCGGCATGGAAAAAGTGCTTCGTATCAATGTCGGAGCTGAAAACGGCCCCGTGGCTACCATAGAGGAGCTCGGCGCATACGCAGGCCTTGGAGGGCGTGCTATGACCACGACAGTCGTATGCAAAGAAGTCCCTCCGAATTGCCATCCTCTTGGTCCTGAAAATAAGCTCGTTTTTTCTCCCGGACTGATGGCTGGTTCGGCTGCGGCGTCATCGGGCCGCATTTCGGTCGGATGCAAAAGTCCGCTTACGGGGACTATCAAGGAATCCAATTCTGGCGGCACCGGCGGCCAGTTCATGGCCCGTCTCGGTTACGCGGCCATTATCCTTGAAGGCGAAAGGAAAACGGACGATCTGTGGAAAGTCGTCATCACCAAGGATACGGTAACATTTGAAAAATGTAATGAATACCGTATGCTTTCCAACTATCCTCTCGTCGCGGCCCTTCAGGAAAAACACGGTATGGCCCCCGGATATGTGACCATCGGGACTGCCGGGGAAATGCTCATGTGCAACTCCACCATCTGTTTTACCGATCCTGAAGGGCGGGCTACCCGCCATGCCGGGCGCGGCGGCGTCGGAGCCGTCATGGGATCCAAAGGAATCAAAGCTATCGTGTTGGATCCGGCGGGTACTCCGGTAATCCGCAAGCCGAAGAACCCTGAAGCGTTCAAAGCGGCAAGCCGTGCTTTTGCGCAGGGGCTTTCGTCGCATCCCGTATGTGGGACGGGCCTTCCCACGTACGGAACCAATGTCCTCGTCAACATCCTGAATGAAGCTGGCGGACTGCCCACAAAAAACTTTTCAGTTGGCCGTTTTGAAGGCGCGGATAAGATTTGTGCCGAAACGATGGTGGAAATCCAGAAGCGGCGTGGCGGCAATCCTACTCATGGCTGTCATCGCGGCTGCATTATGAAATGCTCCGGCATCTGCGTTGATGAAAACGGCGAGTTCGTTTCCAAACAGCCTGAATACGAAACCGTCTGGTCGCATGGAGCCCATTGCGGCGTAGACGATTTGGATAAAATCATCCTCTGTGATCGCCTTGAAGACGACTACGGGCTTGATACTATCGAGACCGGCGCGGCTCTCGGCGTACTTATGGAAGCCGGTGTCCTCAAATGGGGGGACATCGACGGCATCATCGCCATGATTCATGAAATCGGCAAGGGTACGCCTATGGGGCGTATCCTCGGGGCGGGGACGGCTACCACGGCCCGCTGCTTTGGCGTCGAGCGCGCTCCCGTCGTCAAGGGGCAGGCCATGCCCGCCTATGATCCGCGTGCGGTCAAGGGTGTGGGCGTGACGTATGCCACGACGACCATGGGCGCGGATCACACGGCGGGTTACGCCGTGGCGACCAACATCTTGGGCTGCGGCGGCAAGACCGATCCTCTTTCCGCAGAGGGACAAGCCGAAATCTCCCGGAACCTGCAGATTGCCACAGCCGCTATCGATGCCACAGGCTATTGCATCTTTACGGCGTTCGCACTGCTCGATCAGCCCGAAACCATGCAGGCCCTTGTTGATACGATCAATGCCATGTATGATTTGAATATGACCCTTGATGACGTGACGGAGCTCGGCAAGGATATCCTCAGAAAGGAACGGGCATTCAATGCCGCCGCCGGGTTCACCAAGGCCCATGATCGGTTGCCTTTGTATTTCAGCCGGGAGTCTGTTGCCCCCCACAACGTGCGTTGGGACGTCTCGGATGAAGATCTTGATTCCGTATTCAATTTTTAATGACTATGCTCGGTAAGGCATATAAAAGGGGACGAAACGCACGACGCTTTGTTCCCCTTTTACATTATAAAGCCATGAAACACGCTGAAAGCTCGAACGGGGAAGCTCCCGCCGCACTTGATGCCATACCGGAACGCTATTGGAGAAACGCCCGCTTCCTTTCCCGGACGGATCAAGAAAAGCTCTTGCAAGCCCACGTCATCATCGTGGGGCTTGGCGGCTTGGGCGGCACCGTTCTTGAGGAACTCCTACGTCTTGGCATCGGTACAATCACCGGCGTTGATATGGATATTTTTGAACTTTCCAACTTGAACAGGCAGCTTCTCGCCACGGAAGAAAATATCGGCCTCCACAAGGCGGAAGCGGCTCGTTTGCGCGCCCGGCAAATCAATTCGGACGTCCGTTTCATCCCAGTGACGAAAAAGCAGGATTTCAGCTCAATGTGCGAGCTGTTTCGGGATGCCGATGTTGTCGTTGATGCGTTAGGAGGGCTTACGGACAGGCAGGCGCTTGAGAAGGCCGCAGCGGAAAAGGGTGTCCCCGTGGTCAGCGCTGGCATAGCCGGGCTGACGGGCTGGTGCAAGGCCATTTTTCCGGGAGAGGCGGGGCCTGCATCTCTTCTTGCTGGAAAAGACGATCGCCCTACTCCCGACGAAATCCTCGGCAACCTCGCGCCTACGGCATTTCTTGCAGCCTCCTTACAGGCCGCGCTCATACTTCAGATCCTGACCGGAAAACCCGTACGGCGGGAAACCTTGTTCTTCGATCTTGAAGATGGAACCTTCACGCAGGTCATGCTCGACCGAAGGCCAGAATGAAACTTACCGTCAAATGTTTTGCCACACTCATGCCCTTGACTCCTCCGGGCGGCAGTTTGGAGTTTCACGGTACGGATGTCCGTGACTTGTTGCTGCGGCTTGCCATCCCGGAATCTGAAGCCAAAATCATTTTTGTGAACGGTATTGGCGTAGAGAAGGACGCCTTGCTCCATGATGGCGATCGCGTGGGGATTTTTCCTCCCGTGGGCGGGGGATAATTTTCACCTTTGTACGTACCTTAAAGTGCCTGCCGTACCCAAAGAGCGCCCATTGGCTTTTGCTGGGGTAAACTTCAGTGAGAAGTTTCTTCATTTTTTATGATAATCATTTTTTCGGATATGCTTCTTCTTTAGAAAAGAAGTATGGGGTCCCTGCATGAGGCGTCAGCCCATACAGGAACGGGAACCGGTGCGCGAGTACCGGTTCTTCTGGGGAGAGGGAAACCTCTCCCCTTCTTTTTTGAAGGGGCGTCATTGAATCGGTGAAAGCATCTGGAGAATAGGCATGGAATCAAGTAGGTACTGGCTCGACCTGATCGCTGAAACGTACGTTGGCATCTGCGTGTTATGTTGCCTGTTCATTATCTCCAAACAGCGGCGGCGGACTGCCCCTATGATGCGCGTCATGTTGCTGGTCTGGCCTATCATCACGCTATGGGCAGGCCCTTTGGGTATCTGGGCCTATGAAACATCCAACCAGCGCGTACCATTCCATGACGATGGCGCTGTGCATGACATGCCCGGTATGCACATGGAAATGCCCGTGCAACCGACGCATTCACATACCTCTCATTGGAAGAGCGTCATGACGGGAACGCTCCATTGCGGGGCAGGATGCACACTTGCTGACTTGCTAGGTTCCCTCCTTTTTCGCATGGCACCCTTCATTCTCTTTGGCAGCTCACTCTATGGGGAATGGGCGGTGGATTATGTGTTGGCGCTGCTCATCGGGGTCTTCTTCCAATATACCGGATTGTCCTCAATGAATCATAACCGGGGCTTTCCCTATGGATCAGGGCTTTCAAGGCGGACTTTTTATCACTTACGGCTTGGCAGGTGGGGATGTATGGCTGGATGGCCATTGCGGTATTCCTTTTGGTAGGCCCCATGTCACCCGATCAGCCCGTTTTTTGGCTGATGATACAGCTCAGCATGCTCTGCGGCTTCATCACCGCGTACCCCATGAATTGGTGGCTCATGCGCACTGGTATTAAGAATGCCATGTAAGTACCTTCGATGTCTTGCCCTACACAGGCTGTTGGGGACAGAGCTTTTTTCTTTTGTGGTATGTCTGCCCTTCCCTTCAACAACTCCCTTGAGTGCGTCATCCCTTCCGCTGCCATTGTTCCATCTCGGACGGAGTGTTGCGGATATCCCACGGTACAGCTTGAATTTTTTCTGTGTTTACAGAATGGATACAGCATGATAGCGAATGGGAAACGATACTTCGCCCGGAATCTTTTGCGTTCAATGGTACCCAGAGAGGAGGAGCATGATGGATGTTTTTGATCTTGCTGACAACTTGCGCGCGGAATTTCAGGAAAAAGGCGTTTCCGACGAAGAGTTTTTGCTGAAAATCGCCGAACGGTACGATATCAAACGGGTCTTTGTCAGTTCAGTAGCGGACGAGCTCTTTGATAAGATCCCAGACAAACGCATTGCGGAAGTCCCTGATGTCGGCACGGATGAAGCCAAGCATTTGTGGTTTGCGTTTGGCATTGGGAAAATCCTTTTGCGCGATCGAGGTCTGGAGCCCTCCAATTTTGACTGTATGCAGTTTTCCAACCGGCTTCTACAGATGAAATAACTCTTTTAGGGCCGGGAGCCGGGACACAGCCCGGCTTTTTTTGTATCCGCCGAAGTAATCATATAAAGCCCTCCCCATTTTTTTTATTGTTACAGGAAGATCTGTTTCAATAAGGAGAGCTGCATGCGGGGCGTTCTCTTGGGTGGTTCCGGATTCATAGGCAGAGCCCTGACGCAGGCGCTCATTTCCCGTGGCGATGAGGCAGTTGTTCCGACTCGGCATGTTCCAGCTATAACGTCCCCTGCCGGCCCCGAATACCAACTATGGGATGGGCAGGATCATTCAAGCCTGAGCCAGATCCTCAATGGGGCTGATGCCGTCGTCAATTTACTTGGTGAAAACATCGCGGCGAAACGTTGGAGCCCTGGACAAAAAGAACGTATCCTCAGCTCAAGGCTTCTTGCGGGGCAGGCGCTCGTCATCGCCCTGCAACTGCCAATCGTAAAACCTAAAATATTAATACAAGCTTCTGCAATCGGTTATTATGGGTTCTGGCCCGAAAGCCTTTCAGCTCCCGAATGTACCGAGGACAGTCCCGCCGGATCAGGATTTTTGGCAACTGCCACCATCCAATGGGAACGTTCAACGCAGCAGGCAGAGCACTTAGGACTTCGCCGGTGCATCATCAGGACAGCACCCGTGTTGGGATTGGGTGGAGGTATGCTTGCCAAGTTGCTCCCAGTGTTTCAGCTTGGGCTTGGAGGGTCGATAGGGACAGGAAGACAGCCGTTCGCTTGGATTTATCTTGACGATGAAGTTGCCGCAATTCTTTTTTTACTCGACCATGAAGAACTGGGCGGCTCCTGAGCAGAATACCATGAATGATTTTGTGCAATCTCTCGGAAGAGCTTTGAAAAGGCCTGTCTGGATTCCTATCCCTTCTCCCCTTTTACGGCTCGTTTTTGGAGATATGGCCGATGAACTGCTTCTTGCCGGACAAAAGGTGTCCCCAACCCGCCTGTTGGAACACGGATTTACCTTTCGCCGCCCTACCCTCAACTCAGCACTCCCTTTGTGATATGGGAGGCACGCGGTGCCTTAACCGCAAAAGAAAAATAGCTTCTTTTTTAAACGGAATTTTTGCCCCATTCCGTGGAGAAGGGTTCCCTTTCAGGAGGAAATCCTATAGTAATGCGAACAGGAACTAACTTATAATAACTATGAGGGGCAGGATACATGATTTCAAGAAGACAAAAAATGGTAAACCTTTGGAAGCAAGTCCGTTTCATCGAAATCGTCGATCCGGGGAACCAGTTTGTGAAAAATCTGATGTTCGACGGTGTTTATTCTTCTGATTTTGCACAGTTGAATGAAGATATTCTTGATTGGTTCTCAGCCATCAACGAGCGGTATGCTTCTGTATATTCCGATACCGAGCATCATCGCACCGTAAAGGCGACCATTGATCAAATGTATACCTGATTGAAACGATGCGCATGAAACAAAGGCGATTCGGAAGAATCGCCTTTGTTTTTTAGTATATTATTCAGCATATTGCTTGAGACATCGATTCAAGGAATACATCCGCCCCGCTCAAGCGCAGTCTTGTCGCCCCTTCCTTTATTTACAGGAACCATGCGGCATGGTACGAACAGATGAGGATGGGCAAAGAATACGTCCGGGGGACTTTTTTCAAAAAAAGCCGCCTGTATCGCTGATACAAGCGGCTTTTGGCTATATACTGCAGCCTCCACAGCCTCCGCCCCCACAAGGGCCGCCCCCCCGCAAGGGTTTGGGAGGCATTGGCCGGACAGGGCCCACTTTGAAAGGCTTCGCCCCGTGTTTTAGGTTTGCGGCCGAAAGCAGCCGTTCGGTGTCCGTACTTCCGCACTGGGGGCAAGGCGGACAGGCCTCATTGGGGCCGACCATGTCTTCAAACTCGCACGAGCAGGAAGAGCAATAAAAATCGTACATAGGCATAAAGGGATAACTCCATTCTGACGTCGTTCCATAATATGGCGATCGATTATATAGCCAGTTTTTAACCGCTGACAAGGCTCTTTTCTCGTACCTTTTGGGGGGACGGTGTGCCACCAGCCGTGCTTGCCAAGTTTTGGTTCCTGTGCCAAACAACAGTGTTTGTATTTTGTATAACCCTTTTTAGGCTCTATATCTTCAACAGCATTTGCCCTATGTCATTACCCCAACGCATACCATATGGTTTTTCGGCCTGCCTGATTCTGGCCCTTCTGCTCTTTTTCCTTGCGGAAGCTTATGCCCAATCAGACTCAAGGGAAGAACGGGGGAACCGCACGTCCGTTGAGCTCAAGCCGTCAGACGCGTCAATTTCTCATGGGCAGACACCAAAGCTGGAATTACGCACTTTTACGGTTGAAATGCTTAACGACGGCATAGATGTCAGCATGGGAATAGGGCTGGAAAACGACGGGGTGGTTCGAGCCCAGCTGCGGGATGGCGCCGTAATGACATTGACGTGCAAACTTGCTCTTGAGCGTGTCCGTACCCTGCTCTCCAATGAAGTCCTCTCTGAGGAATCGCGCTCATACCAGTTGCGCCATGATTTGCTTTCCCGCGAATTCATTTTGTCGTCTCCAGGGCAACCCATTGTGCGGCAAAAACAGTTTGATGCCCTGCTTGCCTCAGTTTTTCAGCATTTGGATTTTCTCCTTCCTTTACAGGCATCGCTTGTTTCTGGAGAAACCTATCGTGTCCAACTCAAGATTACTCTGGAGCACGCCGAAGTTCCGCCGTGGCTGGAAAAAGCACTTTTTTTCTGGTCATGGGAAGTCACTCCCCCCTTATCCTTTTCTCAGGACTTTATTTTCTAAGGCTGGAGGGTATGCATGGCAGAACAGGAGAAAGTAGTCCAGATTGGCGTTCCCGATGAACGGGAACGACGCCGCAGGCGTTATGAACTCTTGGCGGCTTTTCTTCTGCTCTTGTTGGTGTTAGGGGGAACATGGACGCAGCTCACACTTTACGGTGTGGACTCGTGGATGTTCATCGCCTTGCTGAACATCAACTCCATCTTCATGCTTGTTATTCTGTTCCTTGTCGCCCGGAATGTCGTAAAGCTGATCATGGAGCGGCGCAGAAAAGTGTTCGGCGCCCAAATCCGTACTCGTCTTGTCGTCGTTTTTGTTTCGCTTTCTCTGATCCCTACGGTTATCATGTTCTTGGCATCCAACCGTGTCGTTGCAACCAGCGTCGACTATTGGTTTACCCGGCAGACGGAAACCTCCCTTCAGGCGGCTCTTGACGTGGGGCAAAGTTTTTATGCGGCGGCGGCGGAACGCCTGCACAGCCGTTCCGAGGCGATCGCTCAGGAAGCGGCACAACGTCGTATCGCTTGGACGGCCTCCAGCGTCAACAGGCTTCTTCAAACAAAACAAAAAGAATACGGCCTTACCTTAGTGGGCTTTGTTACACCGCAGGAAAAAGAACTGTATTGGCACGCCCCTCAAGCCTTTACAGAAGGATGGCAGGAAGCACGTACGCGTATCGATTGGGCCCATGTCGCCCGAGCGACATTTGGGTCTTTGCTCTGGGCAACGGATGATGCCGATTACGTTATCGGTGTCTTGGCGATCGATGGCGGCAAAACAGGCTATCTTATTACTGCGGAAAGCATTGGGCAGGGCTTGCTGGCCAAACTGGAACGGATTTCAAAGGGCTTTGAGGAATACGCCCAGCTCAAGCAACTCAAGAAACCGCTCAAGGTTTCCTTTTTGCTTATTTTGGGCGTGCTGGGGATGATTACCATCTTTGGTTCCGTATGGTTCGGCTTCCGCCTGTCCAAAGAGTTCACGGCCCCCATTTTGGCTTTGGCGCAAGGGACTACGCGCATTGCACAAGGCGATCTCGATTTCCGTCTTGAGGACAAGGGGGCTGATGAGCTGGGGCTTCTTGTACAGTCATTCAACCATATGGCTAAAGATCTTCAAGAAGGACGGATGAGCCTGACTCACGCCAACGCGATGCTGGCCGAACACAATCGCTACATCGAAACAGTGCTTGATAATATCACTACTGGCGTGATCACCTTGGATGCGGATGGGCGTATCCAGACAATGAACAAAGCGGCAAGCTCCATTTTTGATGCTCAGGCCGAAAAGCTTACAGGGAGAAACCCTGCGGAATTTCTTCCTAGAAGTTACTCCAATATTTTTGTTTCCATGCTTGAAACGTTGCGCGAGCACCCTGAGCAAAACTGGAAACGGCAGGAAGATTTCCTGCTTGGAGATCGGAGTTGGAAGCTTATATTGCATGCGGTTGCACTCTCCGGGCCAGGCGGTATCCGGGCATATGTCATTGTCGTTGAAGACATTACGGAACTCGAAAAAATGCAGCGGATGGCGGCATGGCGCGAAGTCGCAAAGCGCATCGCTCATGAAATCAAAAATCCCCTTACCCCGATCAAGTTATCGGCGCAACGATTGGATCGGAAATTCGGCAAGCAGATAGAAGATCCGGCATTTGGTCAATGTACCGATCTTATCGTCAAACAAGTCGAGCGACTGCAGGAAATGGTGCAAGAGTTTTCCTCTTTTGCGAAGCTTCCGGAAGTACAGCTTTCACCCAATGATGTCGCTCCGCTGCTGGATGAGCTTACAACGCTCTTCCGCACGAGTCACAGCAGCGTCACGTGGGATTTGCATCTGCCTGAACGCTTGCCCAAGATAGCTTTGGATCCCGCCGCGCTGCACCGTGCCTTATTGAATATTTTTACCAATGCGGCGGAAGCTCTAGGTACTCTGCCGCCCGAAGCCTCAAAACGGGTACGCATTACGGCTGTCCACGACCAGGGACGAGGCAGCCTTAGGCTCATCATTTCCGATAATGGCCCAGGATTGCAACCAGAAGAACGAGAACGCATGTTTGAACCCTATTTTTCCCGCAAAAAGGGAGGCACAGGGTTGGGGCTGGCCATTGTCAAATCGATCGTTGCGGATCACCGTGGCACTATCCGAGCTGTAGCGGCACAGGGGGGCGGGACAGCCATTGTACTTGAATTTCCTGTTATGCGTGCCTAACTTTTTTGTTTTGTATTCAATAGAATATCAGAGAACCAATAAAAAACTCCCCGAATCTAACCGGGGAGTTTTTTATTCATACAACCCACAAAAACGCGGTGTGGCTGATTTATCCGCTATTGCTTAAGGCGGGAATCGTTTTTGTCGACACAGGCAAAAGTCAAGTCCGCCCTGCCCCCGCGCCATGTCGTTTCCGAAGTAAGGTTTTCGATATAGACCTCTTGATTGATGCTGTCGCAAGCCTGTTTCGCTTGAGCGACAACGTATTCCCTAGCCCCACTTGTCCCTCCCTGATACGTCATTAATTCAACGCTTAACGTATGCAGCTTCCCGTCTGTCACGGCAGGGCCAGACGCGTCAGCACTAGGAGCCTCAGAAACAGCGCCTTCAAGATTTGAGGGGGTTCCCGTATCGTTCGCGGCACAACCAGAGAGCAACAACAACGCAGCACCAATCACACCAAATCGTTTCATAGCATCATCCTGTTTCTATCCAAAAATACGGCTGAATGCCGCACTTTCTCCTCGATATGATGAAAAGTAACCGAGAAGCTATCCTATGATAGTATCCGCAATTTACAGGCTTACGGTATAAAAAATGGACGCATTGTCAAGTGGGCTATGTTGAAAAACAATCGGACAATTAATCCCACCAAGGTTTGGCGCAGTATTTGCTTTTTGATTTTATGGGGAGAATATTTGGTAATTATTTTTATTAAATAGAAAGGGTTGTGTGTTAGATTTTAAAAATTTACATAATTTATATAAATTATGAGCTATATACTCTGTTGTCTGACATCTGGAACACAGCGCCTTTATTCCGTAATCCAATGGCACTCATTCCCAATAAAAACAGGTGTACAATCCCCCTTAGCCTGTATTATAGTCACCCGAATGGCATATTTTTCATGCTGTTTTTGTCCCTGAACAGCTTTCTTGAATACTGCTCCACTCTGCCCGGCATATGGGGAATGTTCATGCGTGGCAAAAAACGGACGGCTTATGCCGATTGCCCACGTGGACGTTCCGGAGCTTAGAGGAGCATAAAAAATGTTGCCGGATTCGCATCGGCTGCACGGAGGATGAAATCGTGGAACCGTATTATGCAGGATGGCTCTCGCTGCTGCCGCCAGTTATCGCCATCACCTTGGCCTTGCTGACAAAAGAAGTCATTTCCTCTTTGCTGATAGGCATTCTGACGGGAACATTCATTTATTCGGTTGGGATGAATAGTGATGTCCTGTTCATGGGCACCATTGAATCGGCTTTTGACACCATGGGCAATAAAGTCGACTTCAACATTCTGATTTTCTGCACACTGCTTGGGGCGTTGGTTTACACTATTTCCATGGCAGGCGGGACAAGAGCGTACGGGAAGTGGGCTACGCGCAAGATCAAGAGCCGAAAGGCCGCCCTGTTATCCACCGGCGGTCTGGGGGCGTTCATCTTCATCGACGACTATTTCAATTGCCTTACCGTCGGCACGGTTATGAAGCCTGTCACCGATTCCTACAAAATTTCTCGCGCTAAGCTGGCCTATATTATTGATGCCACGGCCGCGCCCATCTGTATCATCGCACCTATTTCCAGCTGGGCCGCCGCAGTGGGAAGCAACCTCAAGACAACCGGGGCATTCACCAGTGACTTTGCCGCGTTTGTTTCCACCATCCCCTATAATTTCTACGCTCTGCTCTCCATCGCTATGGTGGGGCTCATCTGCCTGACAAATTCGGATTTCGGCTCCATGCGCATAGCTGAGGAACACGCGCAGCACGGCGATCTTGGTGCCGTTGATGGGAGTTCCAAGGAGCAAGTTCAACCAGCGGAGCGCGGCACCGTATGGGATATGCTGATCCCCATCGGCAGCCTGATTGTTTTTGCCGTACTCGGCCTCCTTTACAACGGCGGTTACTGGGGAAAAGATCCGGCGTTCCACACCATGGGCGCGGCTTTCGGCAACTGTACCGCTGCCAAAGCCCTTGTTTGGGCGTCCGTTGGCGCTCTTGCCGTTTCCTTCTTGCTTTTTGTTCCCCGTGGCCTTTTGTCTTTCAGGACGTTTATGGACGGGGCCGTTGAAGGAATGAAAACCATGTTGCCCGCCAATATTATTTTGGTATTGGCATGGACAATCAGCGGCGTCTGCCGTGATCTGCTGCAGACACCTATTTTCGTGCAGTCCCTCGTGGAGGACGGAGGCGTTTCCGGGGCACTCCTTCCTGCCATCGTGTTTTTGATTGCGGGCTTTTTGAGCTTCTCCACGGGCACGGCATGGGGAACCTTCGGCATCCTGATCCCTATCATCGTCCCTGTCGCTCAGGCTGTCGATCCGGATCTGGTGGTGGTTTCCCTCTCCGCAACTCTCGCTGGCAGCGTGTTCGGGGATCACTGCTCCCCCATTTCGGACACGACCATTCTCTCCAGTGCCGGTGCCGGTTGCAATCATATCGAGCACGTATCCACACAATTAGGTTATGCGTGCATCGTGGCTTTCTGCTGCTTCGTCGGATATGTGGTCGCAGGGTTTACCAAAGCCAACCTGTTGTTAAGCCTCGGCTCTTCACTTATCCTGCTGCTCATCAGCGTGTTTATTTTGCATATGTTGGGCAATAAAAGGGCTGCCGCCAGGGAATCCGCCGCAGCTGGGGAAAATATCTAAATATTCACCTAGGAAATCAAATAGGCATGAGGGTGGGCTTAGGTCCGCCCTCTTTTTGTGCGCATATCGAATCTCTAAATATATTATACTGTAATTACAGGTAAAATTGTTTTTAAGCAGCAAGCAACGGAATTATTCCTGAGTAGTCACTTTTTTCAGGATGTTAGATTGACACTATCTCAATTGAGATACATAATAACTCAAATACGATACGAGGTGGGTATGGCTAATACGACAATGGTTCACATCCGTGTTGACGAAAAGCTCAAACGCGAAGCATGTGCCGCTCTGGACGGCATGGGCCTGTCTCTTTCGGATGCTGTGCGTCTGCTCCTTGTTCGTGTGGCGGCAGAAAAGGCTTTGCCTTTTGAAATCAGGGTTCCCAACACAAACACAATCCGAGCTATGGAGGATGTGAAGGTGGGCTCCCTGGAATCCTTCGAGTCTGTCACGTCACTCATGGACAGCATCGATGAGAACAATTGAAGCAACCCCAACCTTCAAGGAGGACTTGAAAAGAGTTTGCCGGGATCCGGGTCGGAAACAAGCTGTTGAAGACCTGCTTTCCATTCTGGCGCGTGATCTTGAATTCATGGTGGGTATGCCGACGCACACGCTGCCCGGCAAATGGAGCGATTATCTGGAATGCCAGCTGCAATCGAATCTTTTCCTTATTTATAGAAAACCTGATAAAAACAGACTTCAGCTCGTACGTCTGGGAAGTTGTTCCGACTTTGAATGCCGGGACGACGAGTATGACATCGGATTTTCTGTATCTTGCGGAAATAAGGAAGAGCCCTCCAGATTTTTCAAACCCGACAATACAACTACAGGGAGACCGACTGTGACCACGCATAGGAAACCGACACTTGCCTTTGCCCTTTTTACGCTGCTTTCCATCGTCACAATCATTGCCTGCGGGATGATTTTCTTTAACTTGAAACTTCACCTGCTCATGATGTCTTGCTGGGTTGTCTGTGCCCTGTTTGCCCGGCGTCTGGGCTATACGTATACGGAACTTGAAGTCGGCGCGTATGAACTCATCCAGAGGGCCATGGGCGCCGTCATCATTTTGATGTGTGTCGGCGCTCTTATTGGGGCATGGATTTCCGCCGGAACGGTTCCGGTCATGATCTATGTCGGCCTCCAGATCATTTCCCCCAGCCTCTTCCTCGTGACAAGCCTGATTCTGTGTTCGGTAACGTCACTTACGACAGGGACTTCATGGGGTACAATCGGAACGGTCGGCCTTGCCATCATGGGGATTGGCGCCGGCCTCGGCTTTGATCCGGGCATTACCGCGGCCTCCATCATCTGCGGCGCATTCTTCGGCGATAAGCTTTCTCCTCTCTCCGATACCACCAATATGGCCGCCGCAGTCAGCGGGGTTCCGTTGCTCCGGCATGTCCGCCACATGGTGAACACGATTACGCCCGCCTACATCATTACCATCATCCTGTATGCAATCATCGGGTTCAAACAGGGCTCCGGCATAGCCGATACATCCCAGCTCAATGCCATCCTCACTGGACTCAGCGAACACTTCCAAATCGGCATCATCCCTGCCCTGCCCATGCTGCTGGTGCTCGGCCTGCTGATCCGCCAGACCAATCCCGTCCTCGCCATCGTCAGCGGTGCGCTTTTCGGCGTCCTCATCGCCGTTGGCTATGCCGGTATGGATTTGACTACCGCCTTCAACTCCATGTGGAGCGGCTACAAGGCTGATTTTGCCAACCCCATGTTGGCGAAGCTGCTGAACCGCGGCGGTATCACCAGTATGCTCGACATCGCTGCGCTGGTTATTTTTGCCTGTGGGCTCGGCGGCATGCTCCGCCATATAGGGATTATCGATGCCGTGTTGGAGCCTGTGGCCCGCCGTGCGACTTCCGGCCTTTCTCTGGTGCTCGCTACACTGTTCATCGGCTATGGGACGCTCATGCTGACGGCCGCCGCTTACTTCAGCATCGTCATGAACGGTACCGTCATGGCACCTCTGTTCCGCAAGCGCGGTTACCGCCCTGAAAATTGCTCCCGGGTCGTTGAGGATGCCGGGACGCTCGGAGGCCCTCTTGTGCCTTGGGCCTCCAATGCCCTCTTCCCCATGAGCATGCTCAGCGTATCATATATGGATTACGCACCGTGGGCGTTCGTCCTGTACCTCACGCCCCTCATGTCCATCCTTTACGCGGCTTTTAACATCAACATGACCCGGCTTACTCCAGAGGAAATGGCGGAAGAAAACAAAGAATTCGTAGTAGAGTAAGCATTGTTACGCATCTATCCCCAAACCGCCGCCTCGAAAGAGGCGACGGCTCCTTCCAAAGGAAAACATCATGGCCACTATTCTTATACGTAATGCCTCCGTTTTTTCTCCCGATCCCCTTGGAACCAGCGACATCCTGATCATCAACGATCGCATTGCCGCCATTGCACAGAATATTTCCATCCCAGAATGGCTTGATCCCGTGCAACAGATGGATGGTAAAGGGCTTTTTGCCGTTCCCGGATTCATTGACGCGCATGTCCACATTACAGGAGGAGGCGGTGAGGCAGGATTCTCTTCGCAAGTTCCTCCCCTTCCCCTTTCAAAGCTCATCCGCTCGGGTGTGACGACCGTTGGTGGGCTTCTCGGCACTGATGGAGTAACCCGGCATGTCGATGCAGTGCTCGCCAAAGCGAACGCTCTTGAAGAGGAAGGTGTCAGCACTTTTATTATGTCAGGAGGGTATCCTGTACCTTCTCCGACGCTGACCGGCTCAATCCGTTCGGATATTGCCTTCATTGAAAAGGTTCGCGGCGGCAAGATTGCCATTGCGGATCATCGGGTCGCTCCCGTTTCCGTCGAAACCCTGCTTGCCGTTGCCACGGAAGCCCGCGTAGGCGGAATGCTCCGCGGATTCATCGGTATGCTGATCATGCATATCGGTGCGGCGGCGGAAGGGCTTTCCTGTGTGTTCTCCGCATTGGAACGTGCGCCGCACCTAGGGCGTCACTTGATCGCTACACACATCAACCGAACCCCCTTCACCTTTTCCGAAGCGATCAAGTTGGTCACCAAAGGCGGATTCATGGACATTTCTTCCGGCTTGAACGCCCAAACCTTGGGCCCGAACACTCTGAAACCGTCGGAAGCCATTGCCGCTGCCGTGCGTCAGGGAGTTGCCAAGGAGCGTATCCTGATGAGTTCGGACGGCAACGGCAGCGCGGCACGTTATGGAGACGACGGCAGTGTCAGCGGACTTGTGGCCTCTGACCTCGGCAGCCTCCATACGGAGTTCGTTGACTGCGTAAAAGAAGGTATGCCGCTCTCTGAAGCGCTTTGCCCGGTTACCCGCAACGTGGCTCAGGCTTTTTCCCTCTCCCGGAAAGGGCACATTGCGGTTGGGGCCGATGCAGACGTTCTGTTGCTCACGCCCGATCTGGCCCTGCATACGGTTATCGCACGCGGCGAGTGCATGATGCGGGAAGGTCGGCTGTACAAGAAAGGAACCTTTGAAGAATAACGGGCTGTGTCTCAGCCTTGAAAAAAGCCCTATCCGCCTTCACGGATAGGGCTTTTTGTGTGTCACCGATAACTCTTCTTAGCCCTCCGCAAGTGAAGGGTGGCTGTTGACGAATGCCGCCACATCCCTGATGGCACGCACACACTCTTTTGCATATGAGGATAACCTCTGAACGAAATCTTCAGGTGTACTCAGCGTCTGTATCTCGAAAAAGGCATAGAGAATACCATCATTCTCCACACTGTATATTTTTACCATCCGAATGTTGCTGGCAATTTTATTAAAGGCGGCATCAAGAAACGCTTTGTGGCACAGATTGACCGTTTCCATAGGCATGAACGTCCTGAGGCAAATGAAGTCTCTCTCCGTTTTCTCGTACCCGGGAAAGTGATCCGGCACAACGAAAAAGGTAATCCCCAAAACCCGCACACTGATCTGCGGCAAGCCATTATTCAGGGTTCCCCATTCCGCCTCCATGCCGCCCTCTCTGATCCGCTCGTATACCTTTATGAAGTCCATGCTCATCTCCTTTCCTCGGGCTTATCCCGGACGGTGATAGCGCGATGCAGCAAGGGACGCAACCGCTAACCTAAAAGGGGGTTGCCCCTCCTCCCCTCAGGGCTCCCGTTCCTTCCTAAAAAATGGTGGTTCCTTCTAGACAGTTCATGTTATTCTGTATATGACAGAGCAAAGTCCATGAGCAAATATAGCCATGCGTACGGTCTGTAGGGCAAGCTGCATTGCGCAATAGGAACGTTTTACAGATGTTGAGCCTCTTTTCAATCCAGCCTCTCGAAAAGTGCTTCTGGCTGGAAATTGTATTTGTTTAGACACTCATAAACGTATTCAGAGAAAACGCTATGGAATTCCCCCAATTTGAATTTATCATCAAACGTATCTTTTACTTTTTTCTTCTTTTGATTGTCTTTGCCCTTGCTGCGGTGTTTTGGTTCATGTTTGATGTGTTCCTGTTCTGGAAATATACGCCGCTCAGTGAATGGTCTCCCCTTGGAAGAGTGCTTTGGATGACATTTTCCGTCCTGACAACCATTGGCGTCAACCTTCTTGTTCAGAAAAAAATCAAACACCACTCCGCATAGCAATATCTTTCCTTATATTGAGGTAAGATCGCCAAGGCAGCAAAATTTCATTCTTTATCCTAGAAAACGCGCCCTCCATTCCATTGGGAACGGAGGGCGCGTTTTCTGTTCGCCTGAAGGGTTTCAGGATTTATTCACTCCTCCGACAGAGGGTTATCCGCCTGTGGAGTTCATTTCTTCTTTTTCTGTTCCAAGGCCTTCTTGAGGGCGTCCCGGTATATCCGTATTACCTCCAGCCGTGCATATTTTTTATCTTCGGCTGGAATGATATGCCACGGCGCAGACTCTGTACTTGTCCGGAGGAACATCTCATCGGCGGCTTCCACATAGGCGGGCCATTTTTCTCTGTTGCGCCAGTCATCCGGGGTAATCTTGTAGTTTTTCCACGGAATCTCTTCCCGCTCCTTGAACCGCCTCAATTGCTCCTTCGGGGAAATATGCAGCCAGAACTTGAGCAGAATATTGTTATGCTCCTGCAGTTGTTCCTCAAAATCGTTCAACTCCGCATAGGCCCGTTTCCAGTCCTCCGGCGGCGTCAGCTTTTCCACCCGTTCCACCAATACCCTGCCATACCATGAGCGATCATAAATCGTGACAAATCCCGCCCGTGGAATATGGCGCCAAAACCGCCATAGATAGTTATGGGCAAGTTCTTCATCAGTAGGAGCACTGATGGGGATGACACGGGTAATCCGGGCATCTATCCCCGCCGTCAGCCTTCGGATAGCGCCGCCCTTGCCCGCCGCATCCCAACCTTCAAAGAGAATCGTGCTGGAGATACCCTTCTTATAGGCTTTATACGTCAAATCATATACTTCCGACTGTAGCTCAGCCAATTCCTTCTTATATGCCCCGCGTTCACAGGTCTTGGAAAGATCGATGGCATCCAAAGCGGAAATCTGCCCTATCACCTCTTTGCCCGCTTTCGCAGGAAGCGCCGGGGCAACATTCCGCGGCTTTATGGTAACTGCCGCTTCAACTGCCCCAATAATGGCCCGTGCCACCGATGCATTACGAAAATTGGCATCATACGCATCAATGATAGTCCAAGGTGCATCCACCCTATCCGTCAGAGTAATGGCCTTGGCTGCCGCACTTACAAGACCGTCATAGTTCTCGACACCCTTTTTATCATAAGGAGTGAAGTGGTGGATCTCTTGGTGTTTCAGGCGCTCTTTGAAACGGGCTTTCTGTACTTTCTTGCTGAGGTGAAGCCAGAGCTTGATGATGACCGTCCCGGATGAAACTAAGGTATGTTCAAGCCTCCTCCAGCGGTCCATCGACGCATTAAACTCACCCCCGCTGATCTCTCCGCAACCAAAACGCCTGAGGGTTCCATCATACCAGCCTCCCAAGAAAACCCCAATTTCGCCCCTAGCGGGTAGCTTGTTCCAGAACTGCCATGCCTCAGGACGCGTCCGCTCCTCATCCGTCTGCATCCAAAAGACATGGTTTCGGATCGTTTTGGCGTCCATCCACTCGGAAAGCATATTAGCAATCGCCCCACGCCCGGAACCATCCACGCCAGTTATGGTGATTAAGACAGGGAGCTTATGTTCAATGCAGAACCCCTGTGCCTTGAATAGATTCATGCGCAGCTCACTTTCAATAGCTGCATATTCTTTTGCCGGGTAACTCCGGCCTAATGCCGCAGACTCAAACATGGGCACTCCTTTCTTCTAGAAATTCTCCTATAAAAACGAGAAGAAGCAATTATAGCAAAGCCGCTAATGGACTGTTGTTTAAAGAGTTTACGCACACCCCTACATGAGCGCAAGCTCCTTCATAAAAAATATATAATTTAAACTAGTTAACCATAGAAGATATTAAGCATAGAAAAAAGCAGTTCGAAATCACACGACAATGTTTTTCCGAAGAATCACAAAAGCCAAAATCTGCATCACATCAAGAAACGTACCGCCCCTGTGAGACACTGTGTGTAATCACGAACTATTTTATACAATTGCATACTAGAGTAAAAAGAATACACCATGATACCATGCTCTTTTCTTACAGTATAATAAAATACAATCTGTTCGACTAGGCACGCCCTTATGATATGAAAATATGGATATTCTCCTGTCTACTATATGCTGATAAGAATGAATATTTTTTATTTCTGAGTGGAAGTAATACGTGGTTGAAACAAAAAAGATGCCACCAGCACAATCAAAATACTTACGGTAAAACCAAAGAAATACGCACCATTCCAAAGCCATTTCATGGAAATGATGCTGAACAGGAGCGGCGATACACTCTGGCTTACACGAACGGACGTCTCGCTCACCGCAAGGATGGCTGCACGATCACTGGGCGTACCGAGCAGTGCTACCTTATCATTGATGATGGGTAAGGAAAGCCCCTGCGCCGCACCGGACACGAATAAGGGAACCGCACAAAGCCATAGCTCAGGAATAAAGGATAAGAAAGCCAGCGGCAGAGTATAACAAACCCCTGCCGCCAAAATGAGTGTACGGAAAGCCCATTTTGTATGGAGGCGGGGAAGCCCTGTAGCCGCTAGGTAGGAGCCGATGGCTACAAACGAGAAAACGAGACCGATGCGGGACGGAGTTGCGTGGTATTTTGCTTCAGCCATCATCGGGAAACAGGTGTTAATGGGCCCATAAATGACACAGTAGCACAAAAATACTAGCAGGAAGAAGCCAATGGCCCTCCTCTCGCACAGAATATTCCCCGTTTGCTTCCAGTAACGCCGCCAGTCCATTACCCCCTGCGGCTTTTTCAGCGTCACCATAAGAGACAAAACCGCTATCGGCAGGGCCAACGTGAAGACGAAAAACGGCGCCCGCCATGACCATTCCCCGATGAGGCCGCCAATAATGGGATAAATGATGGTTCCAAGGCTCGAAACAGCTGTAAGCCGCCCCATGATACGCGGCAGGTGCTTTTCATCCACCATATCCGTCGCAAGGATGGTGTAGAGCACACCAAGCGGCCCGGCACCAATCCCTTGAATAACACGACAGATCAACACATCTCGCCAGCTCTCCGCAAAAAGACACAAAATCCCTCCTCCGGCAAATACCAACAAAGCTGGAAGTAAAACCGCCATCCTCCCGAACCGATCGGACAGCACTCCTGCAACAAGCGTCATTGCGGCTTCCGCCAATGTAAAGCAGACAACCACCATCCCTGCCTCCGCAATACTCAGGCCGAATGTCCGCGCCATTGCCGGCATGACCGGAAGAATCAACGTGACTCCCATAGCGCTTAGCAAGCGGACTCCGAACAACAACGTCAAATTACTTTTTCCCGGCATGGCCTCTCCCTGTATTTTTTTATCAGCACGTGGCATACCGTATAGCATTATTGAATGCTGTCTCACTATATACCATATTATTTTTATTCTTTTAGATTGGTGAACAATATACAATTCATATCTTATATATCAATTTAATATTTAGTTCATATTCTATTAAATTATAATAACATGAATAATATACAATCCAAATATATAAATATTATTATAATTCCATATTTTATTTTCTTAAAAAATAAAATAGTATAACACTCTTTATAATTGTTCATATTTCATATGCATTGTTAGCCTTTTGTTGCTTCATGACGTGACGTACTCGTCATGAAGCATGTATGTTACATTTATATCATATGTACTACAGATACTGCAAAGGAGGCTCATATGCACCTTACTCCTCGCGAGCTCGACAAGCTCATGATTCATACCTTGGCTAATGTCGCACTCAAGCGGAAAGCCAAAGGCTTGAAGCTCAACCATCCCGAAACAGTGGCTGTGCTTTCCGCCGCCGCACTTGAGGAAGCCCGCGCCGGGAAGACTGTCGAAGAAGTTATGGCCGAAACCCGCAAAGTCCTCACCCGCAACGACGTCATGGAAGGTGTGGTCGAAATGATCCCTTCCGTGCAGGTGGAAGCCGTCTTCACCGATGGGAGCCGCCTCATCACCATTCACAACCCCATCAACTAAAGGGGGATTTTTCCATGACCAACAAGACTCCGAACAAAACCACAGCGCCGGTCGGCGGCCTGATCCTTGGTTCCGCTCCCATTGAATTCAACGCGGGGCGCAAGACAGTTACCCTCAAAGTCCGCAACACCGGCGACCGTCCCATTCAGGTCGGCTCACACTTTCACTTTTTCGAAGTGAACCGCGCCCTCGAATTTGATCGCCACTCCGCTTACGGCATGCGTTTGAACATCTCCTCCACGACCGCCATCCGTTTCGAGCCGGGCGATGAGAAAACCGTATCCCTCGTCACCATTGGCGGGACTTCCGGCACCTATGGATTCAACAATCTTGTGGACGGCTGGACCGGGGACGAACACGAACGGGTCATCAACGAGGAACGTGCCGACAAGCTCGGTTTCAAGAACGCCAAAAAGTAGTTCCCGCGCCATCGGCGCGACGGAAAGGAGTTTCATATGCCAACAATTTCTCGTCAGGAACACGCTGCCCTCTTCGGCCCGACCGTTGGGGACAAAATCCGGCTTGGGGATACGGATCTGTATGTTGAAATCGAAAAGGACTTGCGCCACTACGGTGACGAGTCCATGTACGGCGGCGGCAAAACCCTGCGCGGCGGCATGGGCGGTGATGCCCGCTTGAACCGCGATGCTGGCGTGCTTGATCTCGTCATTACCAACGTCACCGTCATCGATGCCGTGCAGGGGGTCATTAAAGCCGACGTGGGAATCAGGGACGGTAAAATCGTGGGTATCGGCAAGAGCGGCAACCCGTCCATGATGAATGGCGTCGATCCCAATCTCATCGTAGGCAATTCCACTGACGCCATCACCGGTGAACATCTTATCCTCACCGCCGGCGGCATCGACTCCCACGTCCACTATATCTCTCCACAACAGGGGTATGCCGCTCTCTCCAATGGCGTGACCACCTTCTTCGGCGGAGGAGTCGGCCCCACCGACGGCACCAACGGTACGACCATCACCCCCGGCCCGTGGAACATCAGCAAAATGCTGGAAGCCATTGACGCCATGCCTGTGAACATGGGCATTCTCGGCAAGGGGCACGCCTACAACAGCGTCCCGCTGGTCGAGCAGATTGAGGCCGGCGCGTGCGGCTTCAAGATACATGAAGACTGGGGTGCCATGCCCGCCATGATCCGTGCTGCGCTGAGCGTTGCCGACGATATGGACGTGCAGGTTTCCATCCACACTGACACCTTGAACGAGTCCGGATATGTGGAAGACACCATCGACGCCATCGCGGGCCGCGTCATCCATACTTTCCATACGGAAGGTGCGGGCGGCGGACACGCTCCAGACATCCTGCGTGTGGCGAGCCATCCCAACGTGCTGCCCAGTTCCACAAACCCGACGTTACCTTTCGGCATTAACACCCAGTCGGAACTGTTCGACATGATCATGGTTTGCCATAACTTGAACCCCAACGTGCCCTCCGACGTTTCCTTCGCCGAAAGCCGCGTACGCGCCGAAACCGTCGCCGCTGAAAACGTACTGCATGATATGGGCGTCATCTCCATGATCTCCAGCGACTCGCAAGCTATGGGCCGCGTAGGTGAAAACTGGCTCCGCGTGATCCAGACCGCTGACGCAATGAAGGCCGCCCGCGGCAAACTCCCTGAGGATGCGCCCGGCAACGACAACTTCCGCGTCCTGCGCTATGTGGCAAAACTGACGATCAACCCTGCTATCACGCAGGGCGTCAGCCACCTCATCGGCTCCGTGGAAGTGGGCAAGTACGCCGACCTCGTCCTCTGGGAACCGCAGTTCTTCGGCGCCAAGCCCAAAATGGTGATCAAGGGCGGCATGATCAGCTGGGCCAACATGGGTGATCCCAACGCTTCCCTGCCCACGCCGCAGCCTACCTACTACCGCCCGATGTTCGGCGGCATGGGTCTCGCCAAGCCCCGCACACGAATCACCTTCGTTTCACAGGCCGCCATGAAGCGGAACATCCGCGAAAAGCTCGGCCTACGTAGTTGCGTCGAACCTGTGTGCAACATCCGCGGTCTGAACAAGCACGACATGGTGCGCAACGGCAACCTGCCCAAAATCGAAGTTGATCCCGAAACCTTCGCGGTCAAGGTCAACGGTGTGCATGCCACCGTTAAGCCGGCCGAAAAGGTCGCCCTCGGCCAGCTTTATTTCTTCAGTTAACGGTTGAATCGCTAGGGAGGACGCTTTGTAAAAAAAACGTCCTCCCCCACCCCCTCCACCTGCAACAATTTTAAAAAATTTGTTTCAGTGCCTAGATTCGCATGACGCCTTTAAATTCACCGGGATACGGCTGCAAGTCTGTACTGGTGAACCTCTTTCACAGTGGGTTAAAGGCGGTGTCCCTTGCCACCGAAAGCATCATAGAAAGGAAACCCCATGCAACTCGTAGAAAACGTACTCGGCAACAGCAATGATCCCGTGTGGAAGGCTCGGCTGGCCGATGCCGCCATTGATACGCTTGAACTCAGCCAATGGGACGCGCAGAAAAACAGGCTCCGCAAAGATACCCGAAATGGCCAGGCCATTGCAGTATCCCTCGACCGCAACGTGTTCCTCCACGATGGCGACATCCTCCTTTGGGACGAAAAAATGAAACAGGCCGTCATCTGCAAAATCGATCTGTGCGATGTGCTTGTCATCGATCTCAGCGGCCTCCAAAAGCTGCCCCCCGAGCAGCTCATCGAACGCTGCGTCCAGCTCGGGCATGCCCTCGGCAACCAGCACTGGCCCGCCATCGTGCAGAACGGCTTCGTATACGTTCCCATGGCGGTGAACCGCCTCGTCATGAATTCAGTCATGAATACCCATCATTTCAAAGATATTACCTTCCGCTTTGCGCCCGGTTCCGAGATCGTGGATCTCCTCGAACCCACGCAGGCCCGCCGTTTGTTCGGCGGTACGGAACGCCCCATGGACGGCGGCCACACACATACGCCTCTCGACGGTCACGCGCACCACCATGCCCATCACCATATGCACACCCACGAAGGACATTGCCACGACGGTTGTTGCCATAACTAAGGCCCCGGAGCATACCGTGAAAAATATTCTTTCCCTCTCCAGAATGATGCAGTTCGGTGACTCCATGCTTCCCGTGGGGGCCTTTGCCTTTTCAAACGGCCTAGAGTCGGCAGTCCAGAAAGGCGTGGTCTACGATACCGAAACCCTGCGTCAATATACGCATACGGCCCTCGAACAGGCGGCGAAAGGCGATGCCGTGGCCGTCGTTTGGGCGACGCGCGCGGCCCTCTCCGGGGATCTGGAGGAGCTTATCCGTATTGACCGTGAGGTACTGTGCCGCAAACTCAATGAAGAAAACAGGCTTATGGCTACCCGTATGGGGCGCAAGCTCGCGGAAATGGGGGCGGACATCACCGAGAATCCCCTTGTCATCGGCTGGCGGGACACCATCAAGGACGGCAGGGCTCCGGGAACCTATCCGGTTTCCCTCGCCGTACAATTTGTGGCAATGGGCCTTTCCACACAGGAGAAACTCGACGCCGGGACGCTCGACGAAGTCCTTGCCGTCCACCAGTACGGCGTCGCCATGACCATCCTGAACGCATCCATGCGTATCATGCGCATCAGCCATATTGATATGCAGCGCGTGCTCTACAGCCTGACGCGGGATTTCGACGCCATGTGCCGGATCGCCATGCGGACGCCGCTGGAACAAATGTCCAATTACGCTCCCATGACCGACATCCTCGCCGCCAACCACGTCAAGGCGCACGTGCGGCTGTTCATGGGCTGATCGCTGATCCGGCCATCCGTTCCGGAAAGATCCTCCACCTCTTTTTTGAAAAGGAATACGCAATGAAAAAAATCACTCGCATCGGCGTGGGCGGTCCGGTCGGATCCGGCAAGACGGCCATCATCGAAGCCGTCACCCCCGTTCTTATCCGCAGAGGCATCAAGCCGCTCATCATCACCAACGACGTGGTCACCACCGAAGACGCCAGGCACGTCCAGCGTGAACTGGATGGCATCCTCGAAGCCGAAAAGATCGTGGGTGTGGAAACCGGGGCATGCCCGCACACCGCCATCCGCGAGGATCCGAGCATGAACCTCGCCGCCGTGGAAGAGCTGGAAAGCAAGTTCCCCGACAGTGATCTCATCTTTATCGAGAGCGGTGGCGACAACCTTACCCTGACCTTCAGCCCGGCGCTGGCGGACTTCTTCATCTATGTCATCGATGTAGCCGCTGGGGACAAAATCCCGCGCAAGAGCGGGCCCGGCGTGTGCCAGTCCGACATTCTCGTGATCAACAAGGAAGACCTCGCCCCTTACGTCAAGGCCAGCCTTGAGGTCATGGATCGAGATTCCAGAAAGATGCGGGGCGGCAAGCCTTTCATCTTCACCAACTGCATGACGGGCAAGAACATCGAAGAGCTCACGGACATGATCATCCGTGACGCCCTGTTTGATTTCAAGCCCGCCGAAAAGACGGCCTAGGAGGTTGCCCATGAGTCAGCTCAGCAGCCGCGCCCGCGTCGAGCTCGCAAGGGCGGCCCTTTCGCGGATCGGGCTCGAATCGCCGGAACTGCGCCCCTATCAGGATGAACCGGCGCAGATGCCCAGCGGCACGGTCGGCAAAGACGGGTATTTGCGGCTTGAGTTCGCCGATCAGGGAGATCGCAGCGTGATGGCGTTTATGGATCGGCGTGTGCCGTTCCTTGTCCAGCGGGCGCTGTACTGGGACGAGGCCATGCCGCGGATGCCCTGCATATTCATCATCACGACAACAGGCTGTGTATTGCAGGGCGACCGGATGGCGTTGGAGATCGAGGTCGGCAAGAACGCGCAGGCCCACGTCACCACGCAGTCTGCGACCAAGGTTCATATGATGAATGCCAATTACGCCTCGCAGCTACAGGACATTGTCGTGGAGGAAGGCGGTTATTTGGAATACATGCCCGATCCGCTCATCCCGCACCGTACTTCGCGCTTTCTCAGCAAGACCCGGATTTCCGTCGCGGAAACCGGAAGCCTGCTCTATGCCGAAGTCGTACTGCCGGGGCGGAAATACCACCACGAAGACGAACTGTTCGGATTCGACCTCTACTCTTCGACCATTGAAGCCTCCCGCCGCGAGAACGGCGAAAAGCTGTTTGTCGAGAAGTTCATCATCAATCCACGCGAAACGGATCTGTCCCGAACCGGCATCATGAACGGCTATGAGGTATTCGGCAACGTCATCCTTATGACGACAAAGGAAAAGGCCATTCGGGTACGCGAGGAGGTAGAGGCCGACGTAGATAAGGAGACGGGCCTCGCCTACGGAGTGTCCCTGCTTCCAGGTGAATGCGGGTTGATTTTTAAGGTTCTCGGCATGACATCGGAGTCAGTCCGGGGCAAAATCCGAGAATTTTGGCAAATCGCACGCAAGGCCGTCACAGGGAATGAACTGCCGCAAGCCTTCCTGTGGCAATGACACGAACCAACAGGAAGCTCAGAAAGACACTGGCGGTAGTTTCCGCCGCCTGCGTCCGGACGCCCGCTTCACGCGGGTTCCCCCTTTTCTGCCGTAAGGCCATCCTTCAAACCGGCAATTATCTGGAGGGAAACATGAATGTTGTCGCCAAAGGCTCACCTAACCCGTGGAACGCCCTTGCATCCCAAAATCCGGTCATTCACTTCATTGACGTCTGCCTGCGCGGTGCGGGGCAGGTCATGTTTCAAAATAGCCCGCTGACCGGGTTGTTCTTCTTCATCGGCATCTTTTGGGGCGCCTACTCCGCGCACATGATCTCCGTTGGGATCGGTGCGGTGATCGGAACGATTGTAGGTACGCTTACCGCTTACGCTCTGAAAGCGCCCAAAGAAAACATCAACATCGGATTGCATGGTTATAACGGTATCCTTGTGGGTTGCGCCCTGCCGACCTTCTTTGCACCTACGCCCCTGCTGTGGGGATACATCGTGGCAGGCTCGATCTTTTCCACCGTCCTCATGATGGCCGTCTCCAGCATGTTAAGGACGTGGAAGGTTTCAGCCATGACTGGCCCTTTCGTCATCACCACATGGTTTTTGATGCTTGCCGCCTACAACTTCGGCAACATCCAGATTATCAGCCTTCCGCATCCCGCCGTCTCCGTACAGCCTGCAGCGACGGATCTGTTCGCCTTAAACATGGAACAGTTCTGGAGAGCAGCGTTCGCGGGCGTATCGCAGGTGTTCCTGCTCAACAATGTAATCACGGGCATTCTGTTCCTCATCGGCCTTGCGGTGAGCTCCATCTGGGCGGCTGTGTTCGCCTTCGTAGGCTCCATCATTGCCATCTGCACGGCGGTCATCCTTGGCGGCGGCTCCACGGCCATCATCGCGGGCTTGTTCCAGTTCAGTGCTGTGCTGACCGCCATCGGCCTTGGTACAACCTTCTACAACCCCAACTGGCGGGTCATCTGTTACACCTTCCTCGGTACCGTGTTTACCGTGGTAGCCCAAGGCGCGCTCAATGTACTGCTGAGCGTCTATGGTATCCCGACCCTGACCTTCCCCTTTGTGATTGCGGCATGGATTTTCCTGCTGCCGAACATCGATCTGCTTCCCAAGACCCATCAGAACTGATCATCCTCAACCATCAGGAGTAGCCATATGTTTTCTCTCAACACGGGCGATACTGGCTTTGTTATGCTCTGCACCGCATTGGTGTGCATGATGACCCCCGCCCTTGCGCTGTTCTACGGCGGCATGGTCCGTAAAAAGAACGTGCTGACCATTATGATGCAGAACTTCGTTTCTATGGGCGTTACGGCCGTCATCTGGATTTTCGGAGGGTTCAGCCTTGCTTTCGGGCCGGATGTGGGCGGCCTGTTTGGTGACATCAGCTACCACTTCGCGCTGGATAAAGTGGGGATTGCCCCAAGCCCCATCTATGCGAGCACTGTGCCTTTCATC
Source organism: Bilophila sp. (assembly GCF_057864385.1). Classification (NCBI taxonomy): domain Bacteria; kingdom Pseudomonadati; phylum Thermodesulfobacteriota; class Desulfovibrionia; order Desulfovibrionales; family Desulfovibrionaceae; genus Bilophila; species Bilophila sp. Next base: position 79,295 of record NZ_DBMAFI010000010.1, read on the forward strand.
CTGTTCTTCGCCTACCAGCTTATGTTCGCGGTCATCGCCCCGGCGCTGATCACCGGCGCGTTCGCCGGACGGCTGAACTTCCGCGGCTACCTGAAGTTTCTCATCTTGTGGATGATCTTCATCTACATTCCCGTCTGCCACTGGATTTGGGGCGGCGGCTTCCTCGCCAAGATTGGCGTGATGGACTTTGCAGGCGGTATCGTGATCCACGTCAGCGCCGGTTTTGCGGCGCTTGCCTCGGTCATTTTCCTTGGTCGGCGTGACGACATGAAGCCCGGCGAACCGACCGTACCCAACAATCTGCCGCTGGTCGCCGTGGGTGCCGGCCTCTTGTGGTTCGGTTGGTTCGGTTTCAACGCAGGTGGCGCGTACGCCGCCGACGGCTTGGCCGCCTACGCCTTCACCAACACGACCATCGCCGGTTCCATCGCCATGATCGTCTGGATGCTTTACGACTGGCATTATGACCGCAAACCGTCCTTCTCCGGCGTGCTCGTCGGCGCCGTGGCCGGCCTCGCCACCATTACCCCCTGCGCCGGGTACGTGGAACCGTGGGCTGCAATCGTCATCGGAGCCGTGGGTTCTACCGTGTGCTACTACGCCAAGCATGTACAGGAACGCCTCGGATTCGACGATGCGCTTGAAGTGTGGCGTGCTCACGGCATGGGCGGCGTCACTGGCGCCCTGCTCCTCGGCATTCTCGCCAGCAGCAGTATCGATAAGGTGAGCGCCAGCATCCATCAGTTCCTCATGCAGCTCCTCGGCGTGATCATCGTAGCGGTCTACTCCTTCGTTGTGACCATCATCATCTTCAAGGTCATCAGCGCATGGGGGCCGATCCGGGTTACGAAGGAAGAGGAAGAGGCAGGACTTGATGAGTCCCTGCATGGCGAAGACGCCTATAAGATGTAACCCTCAAAGGCCGGGCCAGCTACCCGGCCTTTTTTAAAAGGAAACAGCATGACTGAGTTGACAGGGACGCTTTGGGTCGCAGGCGGAGGCGCACTCGGCGCTTACTGCCGCTTCCAGCTCTCCGCGTGGTTCGCCGCATGGCTCGGCAAAGGTTTCCCCTATGGGACTCTATTCGTAAACGTGTTCGGCTCTTTTATTATGGGACTGCTTGTAGGGGCAATCAAGATGGATGCCGTTCCCTTTATCCCTTGGCATGACTTCATTGGCGAAGGCTTTCTCGGCGCGCTGACCACATTCTCCACATTCTCTATGGATACATTCGCCGCCTTCCGTGACGGACAGCCCGGAAAGGCCGTCACCAACGTCGTCATCAATATGGCCCTGTGCCTTTGTGGGACCGCTTTCGGCTTTTTCCTGATGCTCCACTAGGGGGAAGGTATGTCGTATATCGAAAACACCATTGCCGTCCTGTGCGGCGGTGCGGCGGGGGCGGTCTGCCGCTTCAAGCTGAATACCGCGATCATGAGCGGCCTGACCATGGCCTTCCCTCTTGGCATCCTCTGCATAAACGTGCTCGGCGGTTTTCTCATGGGCCTACTGCAAGGCACCATGAAACGCAGCGAAAAGACGTTCACGGTGGGATACAGCCTGCTTGGAACCGGTTTCCTCGGCGGTTTCACCACCTTCTCCACCTTCTCTCTTGATACATTTAACCTCTACCATACCGATGATATTATGCTTGCAGGTCTGAATATTCTCCTCAATGCCGTGATATGTATCTGCGCCGTATGGGCTGGCTATCGCATTGTCTTCCCACGCATTGCCACACATGAATAAACAAATGCTTTCCCCAAATAGAAACAAAGCCCCGGGCAAATGCCCGGGGCTTTGTTAAGGATGAGGAGAAACTCTGGCTGATGGCATGATGAGCCTCAGATGAGCCTTAAATGTATCCGCAGGAATAAAGCTCACACCAAAAAGAAAAACCCACTGTTTCCAGTGGGTTAAATTCTAATGGCGGAGAGGGAGGGATTCGAACCCTCGATACAGTGTTACCCGTATACCCGCTTAGCAGGCGAGCGCCTTCGGCCGTCTCGGCCACCTCTCCGTAGAAATGACGTTCAATGCGTCGTTCCGTGGATTCTTCTAGCGATTCTTCCCGTGCCTGTCAACCGTTTTTTCGATTTTATCATTCTCGGTGATCAATCAAAAATTCCGGGGAGCTCTACCATAATGGAGTAACTCTTGTCATAGCCATCGTAATTATATCGGCCTATAATACGGTAACATTGCGCTGTATAAGCAATATCAATACTTTGATCGTAGGTTTTGCCAAATGTTCCACCTTGGCGCATATCGCGGTAGTCATCAAACCGGATAGACCACTCAGGCGTCACATTGATCGTCAAATCATTGTGGATAAGCCGTAAATCCGAAGTAAGTTGGACATTGTTCCAGTTCTCATACTGAAATTTTTTTCTATAGTCATAATACTTATCACGGAAGCTCATACCTGTGTACCATGATATCTTATCTTTATACCGTAGGTTGATATCATGATCATGACGTGTAACTTCTCCGTCATACGCTGAAAAATACGTTTTATCGTGATACCCAAGCCACGGCCAAGGATAGATTTCAAAATCCGAAACAATATCCATGAATGGCCTACGCCCATATTCATCCCGATACCGATCCCGGCGAGCCTCTTCAAAGTCGTAACCGCTCTCAATCCGCCAGCGCAAAAGATCCTGATAAAAAGTACTGCGCCGTGCTTCCTGTTTATCCCCCTCTCCAGTTACCGAAACAATGGAACCCTTTCGCGTTACAATATTGGTAATGGAGTACGTCAGCTCATCCCGGGGCAGTATTCTATCCTCCATCAAATAAAAAGGATTCTTTTCTTGATCGACATGCGGCGTGCGGGAATACCGGATACGCGGCTGGATTTCGTGGCGAACCGCTGTCCACATCTGCTTTCCGGCATTTTCAGGCTTGAGCGGAATGCTTGATTCGTCTCCAATCTGCCAGATACGGCTTGCTTCCGTATATCCTTGGATATCCATGTCGATCATGGTACGGGATTCGCCAGTCTGACGGGGAGAAGCGGAATTGTCCATATACATGGCCAATGGACTGGTGTGTTCTTTGCGATCCGTATTGTAGTAGGTTTGACGGAGCCCGACTGTACCAATGACGGAACCAAAGCCAAAATCCAAAGGAACGGATAGCTTAGGATAGATTTCCGTACGCCCGCCCGTTGTTCCTGAAGCGCGGTACATATACCCTGACTGAAACTGCGCTTCCAGTTCCAAGGGAATCTGCGGAATAATCCTTCCCTTATACAGGAACAAGTCGAGCTGCGGCAGGCGCTGCACCAATTCATCCTGACTTCGCGCCATATTCCCATGCCCGAGGGAAGGATCCTGCTCATACCGCACACTGGCGACAATACCCACGCGCTGCCAGTCATTGCTTACCAAAGCGGCGCTCACGCGGTTTTGATCGTCTTCCTGCAAATCACGCCCAAACATCCTGAATAGGTTGTCGCGGGTTCTGTCAAAGCCTATAGGCCCTTGGTTGAACTCACGAAGGAAATCCTGATCCGAAACATAATCGATATTGGAGCGGTAACGCCACGTGGAAGCCCCAAGGAACCCGTCGGCCATTCCACGCAGCCAATACCGATCGTTATTGGTACGCAGTGTCTGCGTATTTTCACTTACCCGGCTTGTCCCCGGAATCGCCACAGTATCCTTATCGTAGATACCGGTAGCGGCAAGCCATGTCTTCTGATCCGTAAATTCATTCGCCCGATACTCAACGCTGAAAGATGGCCCGATCTTCGTCATCCAGCCACCGTAAAACGTCATGTCATGGCTCTCATCAATAGCCCAGAAATACGGCTGAGTATAATAAAAACCGCGCTTTTCGCTGATGCCATAATCAGGCGGCAGCAACCCGGACTGGCGAGTCGTCTTTGCCGGCAATACCATGAAGGGACTGTAAAAAACTCCAGTATTTTTTACGTCAAAAGTCGAGTGGAAAAGCTGGGCATAACCGTCAATCTCTACGACGGCCTGTTCAGCATTCATCGACCACGCGGGAACCGCCCCGTCGCAGGTCGTCACCTTCGCCTTGTTGAAGGTATACCTATCCCCCCAGTGCTTGATAATCCGCGAACCGCTGAAATAAATGTGGGGCCCTTCCATAAAAACGTGCCCATTCGTCAGCCAACCGGTTTTGGAGTACAGATCAAACTCGGCTTCATCGGAACGGATGTCGTCCCTGCCCATGCGGACGAACACGTTGCCTTTCAGATAAACCCAGTTCGTCGCAGAGTAGTACCGGGCAAAATCAGCTTTTAAAATGTCGTTTCCCCGCTGAAGGACAACCCCACCCTGCGCCTCAACGATGGTATTGTCGCTGAGAGTGACCAGTTTGTCCGCCTCAAGATTCCACGAAGCCTCCTTCGTGTCTTCCATCGGTATAGTGAGCACATCCGTAGCGGCATACGAATGACCCGGCAAGCAAAGGAAAAGCGCCAGCAAAGCTACGGGCGCGCAAACCGTTTTTGTTACAAACCGGAACATTTCGCGAGGCAGGGGCACAATCATGGGCACGGCAAACTTCCTGTTGCATCCAGCGTTCGGACGCACTATAAAAATGCTCCGCACAGGAGCGTGTTTTAAAGGATAACTCCGCAGCAACGTCTCTTTTGTATCACTCGAACCAATTGCCGGGGCTATCCCGAAGCCTCTCACAACTGCCTCCCTCGCGGGGACGTTTTTTGAAAAACAATGCGGCTTCATGCTCTGGTTCGTGCGGGGTGTACTCTAGCCCATTTTTCAAACAAAAAAAACCCTCGGTTATTCCCCGCCGCCGGGGGACAATAAAAAAGAGCTTTTTTCCGATTCATCCATAACTTTTCCTGAAATACGAAGTGGGGGATGTTTCCACGCCCCTTTACCGTCCCGCACCCCCTATCCCTGTTTTCCCACCAGTAAAGCGCTTGAGCGTGGAGGTCCCATGTTTTTGAGCAGTGCCATCATCACCGTCCACCTTGAAAACCTTCGTCATAACCTGAAAACACTGTTGGCCCGCCATCCTTCCCTCATGCCCGTCATCAAGGCAGACGCCTACGGGCACGGCGTCGTCGCCGTCGCGCGCGTGCTGGCGGAAGAGGGAATACGGCATATGGCGGTAGGTTCCGTGGGGGAAGGCGCACTGCTCAGACAGGAAGGGCATACGGCTTTCCTGCTCGCGCTGATGGGGCTGGCAAGGGATGAAGATACGGCTCTTGCCGCGAACTATGACATCACCCCATTGATCCATAGCCGGGAAAGCCTTGAGCGAATCCTTGCGCAAAGCCATCTGATGGGACGTGCGGAACCATTGACGATCGCCATTAAATTCGACACCGGCATGTCCCGGTTGGGGTTCCGTGTGGATGAGGCGGCGGATCTGGCCGATTATCTGCGTACGCTCAAAGAAGTGCGGCCCGTACTGGTCATGTCGCACCTCGCCGCTTCGGATACTCCAGCACTTGACGATTTCACCCACGAACAGGCGCGCCGCTTCCATGAGGCGACGGAAAGCATGAAGGCCGTTTTCCCAGATCTCAAAACATCCCTGACAAACTCTCCGGGCCTCCTCTGCTGGCCGAGCTATGTCGGCGATCTGGCTAGGCCCGGCGTCACACTCTATGGAGGGAACCCGCTTCACGGTACGGACAGGGCCAAACTGGGCATGGGCCTGCTTCCGGTCATGGAGATGGCGGCTCCAGTGCTTTCCGTCCACCCTGTCATGAAAGGTGCCACAGTCAGCTACGGCTGCCTGTACACCGCCCCAAAAGACATCAAGGCGGCCGTCGTCGGGGCCGGTTATGCCGACGGTTACCCGCGCTCGCTGTCCATGCGCGGATCTGTTTTGATCCGGGGACAGCGCGCCCCTATTCTTGGGCGGGTGTGTATGCAGATGTGCATCGTCGACGTAACAGATATCCCTGGCGTTGAACCCGGTGATACGGCTTATTTGCTGGGGGGAGCGGGCCCGCTGGCCATCCGCCCCGAAGAACTTGCCGAGTGGTGGGGAACTATTTCTTATGAAGTATTCTGCGCGCTAGGCCGCAACCGCCGCGTAAGCGAGAAAAAATTCAGCGAATACGGCAACAGGCGTACCTAAGGCTTCAGCTTATGGCGCGGCAGAGCCCCCGCCGCACCGCTTAACGCTGGCAGCAATAGCCGCCTTCCACACCTTCCGGACTCAGCACAATCTGCCAGAGCTGAATGTCACGCGCCCGGAACGCGCCCGCACAGCTTAAAAGATAGTACCGGTACATGCGGCGTACGCGCTCGCTGCACTGAAAAGCGCCTTCCGCATAGCCTTCTTCAAAACGCTGATGCCATGCCATGAGCGTCTTGTCGTAATCGGCGCCGAAGTTGTGCCAGTCTTCCATGACATAGCGCCCGGTAATGGCCTTTGCAACGCAAACCGGAGAGGGAAGCATCCCATTGGGGAAAATATATTTGTTGATCCACGGATCGGTTCCCGTCTTCTTTTTGCTGTTGCCGATGGTATGCAGCAGGAACAATCCCGAAGGCTTCAGCAGCCGTTTGGTCGTCTTCATGAAAATATCGTAATTTTTCCGTCCCACATGCTCGAACATACCGACGGAAACAATACGATCGAACTGCCCTTTTAAGGATCGGTAATCTTCCAACAGCCAATTGACGAGATGCCCGGCGTCATGCTCCCGGGCATAGGCAAACTGTTCCGTAGAAATCGTGACCCCAGTGACTTTCACCCCGTATTCTCTGGCCATATATAAGGAAAGACCGCCCCAGCCGCACCCAATGTCGAGCACGGACATCCCTTCTTGAAGATCAAGTTTCCGGCAAATCAGCTCCATCTTGTTACGCTGCGCCTCGTCCAGCGTCCCGGCATTCTTCCAATACCCGCAACTGTAATTCATCGTAGGCCCGAGCATCCGCGCGAACATGGCGTTATCCATATTGTAATGCTGCTCAGCGACCATTGGGGCCCTGGCCACGCTCTGTAAATTGAACAGGAGCTGGCTCGCCACAACCAGAGCATTGGGAAGGTTATGCCGCACCTTGTTTTCCAGATGCGCATGGAGGGCCTTACAAAACAGTACATCCAACTGCTCGCAGTCCCACCAGCCCTCAAGATAGGCCTCGCCCGCTCCGAGCGTACCCTCCCGGAACACCCGTTTATACAGGCCTTCATTATGAATCTGGATATCCCAAGGACGGTCTCCTCCCACCCGGATATCCGCCTCAGCAAGCATCGAAGTCAAAACGGCTTTTGCATCCATGATTAACCTCCGAAAATATCGCCTCTACGCCCCTTTCCAGGTAAAGGCGGCTTTCCATGATGCACCACGGAATACCCTTTTCTTCAATTATTAGTTGGTACTAGAATCATTCAGCTATAAAGACTCCTTCATGCGAAAGTACACAAAAAGACCCAAAATTCCCCACAATTCGGAGAGGCTGTGCGGACGGCTGGCCCTTGCCGCCACGATCAAAAAAGAGAAGACGGACAATCCGCCTCCTCTTTATGTAAGACTGCAACCACCCTTCGCAAGGGAGATTATTCGTCGCCATCACCGCCGGTCTTTTCGGGCAGCTTCCCGATACGCTTCAAAAACTCGTCGCGGCAGTCGTAGCTGCAAAAACGGTGAACCGTCTTGCCGTCCCGAACGGTGATGTTGCTGTCGGAATCAATATAAGCTCCGCAAACCGGGTCTTTGACCATTTCCCCGGTAGCGATGAGATGTTCCTTTTCCTTCTTGGTATCCTCACTGCTCTTTTTGCGGTCATTCATGAACATACGATACAAGGCATAACCCACAAGGATGAGGATCAACCATTTCCACATGGTTCAACTCCAGCATTGCCGTTACTGGCGGATGCGGTTCCCTTCCACGGCATGAGCGAGGGAACGCAACGCCTCTCCGGGAGTCCGTCCGTCGGAGAGGAGCAGATTCGGTTCGATATCCCGCAGGGGGACAAGCACAAAAGCCCGTTCCGACATGCGAGGATGGGGCAGAGCCAGATGCGGCGTATCCCAGCGATCCTGATCAAACAACAAGAGATCCAGATCGATAACGCGCGGGCCGAACCGCATCGCCGGGTCCGACGTCTCCCGGACGCGGCCCAACCTCTTTTCCACATCAAGGAGCATATCCAAAAATTCGGGGGCTGTCATGTCTAAAGCGCAGGATACCTTGAGAACCTGATTGGCGAACCACGGTTGATCGCGCATCTCCTGCGGCTCCGTAAAATAGACGGGCGACGCCGCCTCGATTTTCCAGCCCGGCAGGGAACCCAAAACCTCCCGCGCCCGGACCAGATTCATTTCCGGTTCCCCCATGTTGGATCCCACGCACACATACGCCACATGCCGCTCATTCATCATATTACTCCCAAAAACCGCGATCGGTTTGCGATTCCCCATGCTCTGGTGTATTCTGCGAACATGAAGACGACCTCGCGAATCCATACAACTCCCGTTTCCGACAAGGGCGGGCGGCGCCCCGATACCCCGGCAGGTTTTCCCTCCAAACTGGCTTCCCGCTGGCTTGATGGACTCATAGCCGAACGGGGGCTCTCGCGCAACACCGTCGCCGCCTACAAACAAGATCTGGATGCGCTCCGGGACTTCCTCGACGAGCTGGAAACGCCCCTCAGCGGCCTCGATGACGAAAACATCACGCTGTTCATCGCTTGGCTGCGCAAACGCGGCGACGCGACCCGCACGCTCGCGCGGCGCATTTCGTCCCTGCGCAGTTTCCTTGCGTGGTGCGTCGAACGGGGTGAGCTGGCCTCCAACCCGGCGGCCCTCATCGACACGCCCAAACTCCCTTCCCTCCTGCCCGACGTACTGACGCAAGATGAGATCATCCGCCTGCTCAACGCCCCGGACGCCACCAGCAAACTAGGGCTTCGGGATCGGGCCATGCTGGAACTGCTGTACGCCGCGGGTATGCGCGTTTCCGAACTCATCGGACTGCAACCCATCGATTTGGATCTCCAACGTGGCGTCGTGCGCATTTTCGGCAAAGGAAGCAAGGAACGCCTTGTCCCCCTGCATGACGCGGCTGTCATGCGCATGGCCGAATACCTCAAAATCGTGCGCCCTCTCTTCACTCCCGTTGAGGATCGTGTGTTCCTCAACCGTTCCGGCAACGGCCTCTCCCGGCAGGGAGTCTGGAAGCTGGTCAAACGCTACGCACTGGAGGCGGGCATCCGAAAACCCATTTCCCCGCACACGTTCCGGCACTCCTTCGCCACCCACCTGTTGGAAGGCGGAGCGGATCTCCGTTCCGTACAGATCCTCCTCGGCCATGCGGACATGAGCGCGACGGAGCTTTACACGCATGTCCAGTCCGAACGCCTGCTCCAAATCCACAGGAAATACCACCCCCGCTCCCAGTACACAGAACCCGGCCCGGATGATGCCCCCCCACCGAAGGCGAACTGTCGTAAGCTGCATAAGGAAACCATATGAAACCTTCTTTGGCCTCAGCCCCCACCGTCATCACCTGCCACAGCAACGCCGACTGGGATGCCTTGTCTTCGATGATCGGCATGTCCATGATCTACCCCGACAGCATCATGATCTTTCCGGGCAGCATGGAAAAGCCGTTGAACCAGTTCTTCAATGAAACCGCCGTATTTCTGTACGCATTCAAGAATATAAAAGAAATCGACCACACGAGTGTGAAGCGCGTCGTCATCGTGGACACGCAGATCCGTTCCCGCGTGCCGCAGGTGCATGATTTGCTCGATCTTCCCGGCGTGGAGGTGGAGGTATGGGATCACCACCCCACCCCCAAGCCTTGCTCCGGCGAAAAAAATAAGGTCATCAACGCCGACGTGACGCACATCGGAACCACAGGCTCCACCTGTACGCTCATCTGTCAGGCCCTACAGGAACGGGGCATCACCCCAGCCTGTCAGGAAGCCACCTTTCTTGGGCTCGGCATCTACGGCGACACGGGCGCGTTCACCTACACGTCCACCAAGCCGGAAGACTTCCTTGCGGGGGCATGGCTACGCCAGCACGGCATGGATTTGCCCTTCATCGCGGATCTCGTCCAGACGGGCATGACCAGCGTCCATATCAAGGTTCTCAATGAACTGCTCGACTCCGCTGCCGTCCATGAGGTCGGCCCTTACAGCGTAGTCCTCGCCGAAGCGACGCTGGACAGCTTCATGGGCGATTTCGCCTACCTCGCCCAGAAATTCATGGAGATGGAGTCCTGCAACGTCCTGTTCGCCCTCGCCAACATGGAGGAAAAGGTGCAGGTCGTGGCCCGCAGCCGCGTGGACGCCGTGGATGTCGGCCAGATATGTAAAGCGCTTGGGGGCGGTGGGCACCGTTTCGCGGCGTCCGCTTCGGTCAAGGGCATTCCCCTTCCCGAACTCAAGGATACCATCTTCCAACAACTGTATATGCAGGTGAACCCCAACAAACAGGCGCGGGATCTCATGTCCTCGCCCGCCGTCGGCATTGAGGACAAGCAGACCATCCGGGAAGCGGAACAGATCATGAACCGCTACGGCCTCAAGGCCGCTCCCGTCTTCCGGGCGGGGACGCGCCATTGCATCGGCTATATGGAATGCCAGACGGCATCCAAGGCCATCGCCCACGAACTGGGCGACATGCCGGTTTCCGAATACATGCAGCGCACCATCCTGACGGTTCCGCCGGACGCCCCCCTGCAACGCCTCATGAAAATCATCGTGGGCGCGCACCAGCGGCTTGTTCCCGTCGTCGAAAAGAACGAGGTCATCGGCGTGGTCACCCGCACCGACCTCATCAACATGTTCGTCGAAGATCCTTCCGGCGTGCCCATCCCCGTCAACACCAGCGCACGTGAACGCAACCTCGCGAAACTGCTATCTACACGCCTCCCCCAGCCCATGCTGCGTATGCTCCACAGGGCCGGGGAACTCGGAGACCGCCTGCAGGTCAGCGTTTATGCCGTCGGCGGTTTCGTCCGCGACATCATGCTCAGCCGCCCCGCCGTGGAGTTCGACGACGTTGATCTGGTGGTTGAAGGCGACGGCATCGCCTTTGCCAAGGCGCTGGCGCAGGAACTCGGAGGCCGCGTCCGCGAGCACAGGGCTTTCATGACCGCCCTCATCATCTATCATGACGAAAACGGCGAAGAACAGCGCCTCGACGTAGCCACGGCGCGCCTTGAATACTACAAATACCCCGCCGCCCTGCCCACTGTGGAACTCTCTTCCATCAAGATGGATCTCTTCCGCCGCGACTTCACCATCAATGCGATGGCCCTCCGCCTCAACAAGGGGCAGTTCGGCTGCCTCGTCGACTTCTTCGGCGGCCAGAGCGACATCCAGCGCAAGACAATCCGCATCATCCATGCCCTGAGCTTCGTGGAAGATCCCACCCGCATCATCCGGGCCGTGCGCTTTGAACAGCGGTACGGCTTCCACATCAGCACGCAGGGCGAAAAGCTCATCAAGAACGCCCTGTCCCTGAACCTCGTGGAAAAACTGTCCGGCGCGCGCATCCTGCACGAGCTGAACCTCATCTTCCGCGAGGACGAACCGGAAACCTGCCTGCGCCGCCTCAACGGACTCGGCGTGCTGGCCGCGATCCATCCGAGCCTCACCCTGACCCCCGACAGGGACGAACTCATCGACTCCCTGCGTGAGGTCATCGACTGGTACCGCCTCCTCTATTTCAAGGAAACGCCCGACCTTTCCACACTGTATCTCATGGCCCTGTGCAGCGCCGTCCCAGCCATCGAAACGGCGGATATCCTGCACCGCCTTGGGCTGACGCCCACAATGCGCGAGGAGCTCCTCAGCCTGCGGGAAAGCGTGCGCACGACGCTGATGGAGCTCCTCAACTGGCACCGGGATACGCAAAAAAAGGGGCAGGCGGGACACTCCATAAGCCGCTTGTGCGCCCTCCTCGCCCCCCTGCCGCTCGAAAGCACGCTTTACCTGATGGCCCGCTCCGACAACGAGGAAATCAGCAGCAGCGTTTCCCAATACATCTATAAATGGCGGCAGATCAAAGTGGACATCAACGGCGACGATCTGCACCGCCTCGGTTTGAAGCCCGGGCCGCAGTTCGGCAGCGTTATGCGTATGGTTCTGGCCGCAAAGTTGGACGGGGAGGCCGAAACAAGGGAAGCGCAACTGAAACTGGCGGCGGGGATGATCAGGAAGGGCCTTCCGGGAAAGGGGATGGCGGACGCCGCCCAGAGGAAGCCGCGCTGAAGCGTCCTCCACGGGCGGGAAGGGCTTGCCGTGAGCGCCCTTGCCGTGTAGAAGAGGAAAAACGATTTTCACTCAAGACAAGGAAGCTGTCGTATGACACATCCTCTGTGGGCCCCGTGGCGTATGGACTATATTTTGGGGCCGAAACCGGACTCGTGCGTTCTGTGCCTCCCTCCCGATGATCTGTCCCATGACGAGGAACGGCTCGTCCTGTACCGCGGCAAGGCCGCTTTCGTCATCATGAACAAATTTCCGTACAACAACGGGCATATCATGGTGGCACCCCTGCGGCACGTCATGGATCTGCCGCTTCTGACGGCGGAGGAATCGACGGAAATCATGGAATTGCTCAAGCAGTGCACGACCATTCTCAGGGAGTTCTTCAAACCGCAGGGCATCAATGTAGGCCTCAACCTCGGCGAAGCCGCCGGAGCGGGCATTCGCGACCACCTGCATTTCCATCTCGTCCCCCGCTGGAATGGCGATTCTTCGTTCATGGCCGTGATGAGTGAAACGCGGGTCATCCCCGATCATCTGGCTTCGACCTATACCAAACTCAAACCCCTTTTCGCCCGGTTGCGCCCGGGCCAACCCGCATGAGGAGAGGTCTATGCGTTACATCAAAGTGCTGCTGCTGGTCATTCTGTTTTTCTTGGTCATGATGTTCTTCGTGCAGAACCAGAGTGCGTTCTCGCAGGCCGTTGCGCTGAAACTCGACCTGCTGTTCCTCCCTCCGGTCGAATCCGCCCCTCTGCCCTTCTACACCCTGCTGATCATCTGTTTCGTCCTTGGCGCCCTGTGTATCCTCGCCATGCTGATGTGGGATCGGGTTTCCCTCTCCGCCAAGCTGACGATGGCCAATATGCGTGCCCGCGGCTTTGAAAAGGATGTCGCCAAGGCCCTCAAGACCAACGAGGCCCTTCAGAAGAAGCTAGACGCCGCTGAAGCCAAGGCCGCCCAGCTCGCCGAAGAGGTCGAAAACGCGAAAAAGTCCGCTTCCGCACTTACCGAACAAGAATAACCACTTACCATTCATGATGCCCACGGATGATCCCTCGCTGGATTGTACGTGGGCATTATTGCAGCATATGAGTCAACAGCCCGTATCTCCCCGCCTTACCCCCATGTTTGAACAGTACCTCCGCATTAAGGAGGGCTATCCTGACGCCCTGCTCTTCTACCGCATGGGTGACTTTTATGAACTTTTTTTTGAGGACGCCGAAGTAGCCTCGCGTGAACTCCAAATCGCGCTGACTTCGCGCAACCCTAACGCGGAATCACCCGTTCCCATGTGCGGCGTCCCGTGGCATGCCGCCGAAGGGTACGTCAGCCAGCTTTTGAACAAGGGCTACAAGATCGCTTTCTGCGATCAGGTCGAAGACCCCAGAGCCGCCAAGGGGCTTGTCGAGCGCGCCGTCACCCGTGTCTACACCCCCGGAACCGCCGTCGAGGACGTCAGCCTTGAGCCCAAGGGGCACACCTATCTTGGGGCCCTGCTCTGGAGTGCCGACACGGATCGCGGCGGGTTCGCGTGGGTGGATGTCTCCACCGGCTACTGGGCCGGGCTGCACGTCAAAAAGAGTCAGGAACTCTGGCAGTGGGCGCAGAAGATTGCCCCACGCGAACTCCTGTTGCCGGAAGATGCCGACATCCCGCCCTCGCTGCACCTTACGGACATTCAGGTCGTCCGTGTCCCCTTGCGGAGCCATTTCGACTACAAACGCTCCACTGAACGCGTCCTTGCCGCCCAGTCCGTCGCCGAATTGGGGGCCTTGGGGCTGGAAGACCGCAAAGAGCTGGTGCAGGCATGCGGCGCACTGCTCGCCTATCTGGAGCAGACGCAGATGCAGGACACCAAACATCTTGCGCCCTTCGAGCCTCTGGATCTTGGCCAGCACCTCCTTATCGACGACGTTACGGAACGTAATCTGGAGCTGTTCCGCCGCCTCGATGGACGCAAGGGCGTAGGCACGCTGCGCCATGTAATCGACTCCACGCAGACGCCGATGGGCGGCCGCCTGCTTGAGGAGCGCCTACGCAACCCTTGGCGCGAACTTGCGCCCATTCAGGAAACGCAGGAAGCCATTGCTTGGCTCATTGCGCATCCCGAAAACAGAAAAAAGCTGCGCGAGGCGCTTTCCGGCGTCTATGATCTTGAGCGCCTGTCTACCCGTATCGCCCTGAACAGAACCTCCCCCCGGGATATGCTGTCGCTCAGGCAGAGCCTTGCGGCGCTTCCTCCGGTCAAATCCGCTATCACGTCTCCCGATGCCGATACCCCCAGAGTGCTCCGCTCCATTACGGAACATTGGGATGATCTCGGCGACCACGCCACCACGCTGCAAAAAGCCCTTGCCGACGATCCGCCGCAGTTCATCACCGAAGGAGGGCTGTTCAAGCAGGGTTATAACCCGGAACTGGACGAACTGCTGGATCTCGTCGAACACGGGGAAAACCGGGTCAAGGCGCTGCTCGAAGAGGAGCAGAAAGCTTCGGGCATCAGCAAGCTCAAGCTCGGCTACAATCGGGTGTTCGGGTATTACTTCGAGCTGTCCAAGGCAGTGGGCGGAACGCCTCCCGAACATTTTATCCGCAGGCAGACGCTGGCCAACGCCGAGCGTTTTACGACCGTCCGCCTCAAGGAATTGGAAGAAAAGCTGCTTTCCGCCGCCGATCGGCGCAAGTCGCTTGAATACAAGCTGTTCCAGCAGCTTCGCGGGGCGTTGGCTGAAGCCCGCCCCCGCATCCTGTTCATGGCCGACATGCTGGCGCAACTGGACTATTGGCAGTCATTGGCGGAAACGGCGGTGCGCCACAACTGGTCGCGCCCCGTGCTCCATACCGGGCAATCCGTCACAATCAGGGAAGGACGCCACCCAGTCGTTGAGGGCATTATCGGAGAAGCCGCTTTCGTGCCCAACGATCTCCACATGGATGAGGACAGGCGGCTCCTGCTGATCACCGGCCCCAACATGGCCGGTAAGTCGACCGTGCTCCGCCAGACCGCGCTGATCTGCCTCCTCGCGCAGATGGGTTCTTTCGTCCCGGCCCGGGAAGCCCAGCTTGGCCTGTGCGATCGCATCTTCTCCCGCGTAGGCGCTTCGGACAATCTGGCGCAAGGCCAAAGTACGTTTATGGTGGAAATGATGGAGACCGCACGCATCCTGCGGCAAGCCACCAAACGCAGCCTCGTCATCCTTGACGAAATCGGACGCGGCACGAGCACATTCGACGGGCTGGCGTTGGCGTGGGCCGTTGCGGAAGAGCTGGCAAGGCGGGCCGGGGGCAGCATCCGAACCCTTTTTGCCACGCACTATCATGAACTCACGGCATTAGAAGGCAAAATCCCCGGTGTGCATACCATGAACATCGCCATTCGGGAGTGGAACGGGGAAATCGTCTTTCTCCGCCGCCTGATCCCCGGGCCGTCCGACCGGAGCTACGGCATCGAAGTCGCGCGGCTGGCAGGCGTCCCACAGCCCGTCGTCCAGCGGGCACGGGAAATCCTCGCCCAACTGGAGCAAAACAAAAGCTCCTCACCCGTCCGTCAGGTCATGCCGAATCTTCTGCCCGGCATCCAGCTTCCCGAGGCCAAGCCCAAGAAAGTGGTCGAGGAAGTTGCCGTTGCGGAACCGGAACACCCTTTGCTCGTGGCTCTGCGGGATACCAATCCCGATGCCCTGACCCCTCTTGAGGCCCTGAAACGTATCACGGAATGGAAACTTTTATGGGGAGCCCCAAAGCAATGAAAACACGGATCACGCTAATACTGTGCTGCCTACTGTTGATCGCAGCGGGATGCGGCAAGAAAGGGGATCCGATCCCCCAAGACAAGAAAAACCTGTTTGAATGGGAAAGCGCTGACGCCGCCCTCACCGGAAACGGTTGTCTCGCCATCTCCGCGTTCATGAAAGGCGCGGCGCGCAATGTGGACGGTTTCTCCATTGAGCTGGAACCTCTGGGCGCATCTACCGATTCCACCCTGCCCAAGGAATTGCAGACGCCGCAGGATACCTGTGAGGGCTGCCCCTTCGCCCCGCGCGAAACGCAGGAACTGACGCCGCAACAGGCCGTCCCCACGGATTCGGGAACGCGGTTCGCTTTCACCTATTGTCCGCAAAACAAGGCGGCGGCTTACCGCTGGCGTCTAGTGGCGCGGAACGTCTTCATGGCCTTCCCCTACGCACTGACCCCGGTGAAAACCGTTCGCTAAGGCAACATTCCTTTTAAAATATTCTGAACGCATTGGGGGAGCTTTTCTCTGGAAAGGCTCCCTCACTTCCCCATCAAT